>ONWQ01000145.1 GCA_900321565.1 uncultured Eubacteriales bacterium | reverse complement strand
TAGAATACCTGATTCCTTCAAGAAAATCGTAGTTGTCAAAGACTATGTGAAACCATGGCGGGATGAAAACGGCATACAGTATGTTGGCATCGAAGATTTCCTTCTGGATGAAAGTCTTATTTCCAGATGATCGACATTCGTGAAAAAAATGCGGAATGCCGCAAAAAATTCAGATACGGCAATAGATAATCCTGCTGGTGAAAAACTGGCAGGGTATTATCATGCCCGAAAGCGGCTCATCTGCATGAAAACAACATATCTTTATGCAGAAAAGGAGAAGAACAATACGCAAACCAAGTGCGATAAGTGCGGTGTTCGGAAAATCATCTATAAGTGCTTCTCATCGGACTCCTCCTGCTATATACTAGGGTGCGATGGTCTACAGATCATGTGCTGACCGTCTATCGATTCGCGTACAGAAACGGGGAAAATCATGAACAGAAAATCATCTCATGTATTGCTTACACTGTTTCTTTCCATGCTGAAAATCAGTGCGTGCACTTTTGGCGGCGGATTTGTCATAGTGACATTCATGCGGCGTAAGTTTGTGGAAGAACTGCACTGGATTGATGAAACGGAAATGCTGGACATGATCGCACTGGCCCAGTCATCGCCGGGTGCAATTGCGGTTAACGCATCGATCCTGGTGGGCTGGAAGACCGGCGGGCTGGCTGGCATGGTGGCTGCGGTCCTTGGAACCATCATTCCGCCCATGGTGATCCTCGGTGTGATTTCCGTTTTCTATCAGGCATTTGCCACGAACCGTTACGTGGCACTTGTGCTGCAGGGGATGCAGTGCGCTGTGGCAGCGGTGATCCTGGATGTGGCGATTTCGCTGGGACAGAAGACCGTGAAGGAAGGTTCGGCTGTCCATGTGGCAGTTATGCTGGCAGCCTTTCTGGCCACATTTTTCTTCCATGTGAATGTTGTACTGATCATCCTGCTTGCCATCGTCGTGGGGATTGTCCAGTGGGTTGTGTCCGGCCGCGGGAAAGGAGGAAGGTCATGATTCTTCTGGAGCTGTTTCTGAGCTTTCTTCAGATCGGACTGTTCTCTGTGGGTGGTGGATATGCAGCCATTCCGCTGATCCATAATCAGACGGTGGAACTGCATTCCTGGCTTACGGAAACCCAGTTCATGGACCTGGCAACGATTGCGGAAATGACACCCGGCCCTATCGCGATCAATGGTGCTACATTTGTCGGACTGAATATTGCCGGGATTCCGGGTGCGGTCATGGCTACACTGGGTTGTATTTTCCCGTCGATTGTGATTGTCTCCCTGCTTTCCTGGGTGTACGCACACTACTCGCGTCTGCCGCTCCTGCAGGGGATCCTGGCCTGTCTCCGACCGGCCGTGGTGGCTCTGATTGCTGCGGCAGGTCTGCGTATGATGCTGCAGGTCGCTTTTACGGGCGGGCAGGGTATATCCCTGAGAACACTGCAGTGGTTCCGGGCGTTGCTGTTTGTCCTGGCCTTTTTCCTGCTTCGCAGATTCAAAAAGAACCCGATTGTCGTGATGGCACTGTGTGGGGGAATCAGCCTGTTGGCAGGTATTCTGACGGATCTGGTACCTGTTGGCTGAGAGGTTGCCTGCCAGCCGTCACAAAGCCAGGATGAAAGTGCCGGAAAGCCCTGGATCATCAGACTTTCCGGTTTTATGTTCCTTTTTTTCCTGCTTCAGGCATCTCAGGTCAGGGACGGTTGAAAACTGAAGTGGTATACATTGGTTTTAACGGCTACGGAGGACAAAACCGGTCAGCATGCGAATTATCTTCTGGCGCTGCGCGTGCAGTGCTTTTTTTGTGCCGCTGTTATGTTGCCCGACGAACACAGAAATATCGGATGCAGGGCCGTGCGTGCGCTATATCAGAGCACAGATGAAATTATGGAAAAAAGTGCCGGAATCGTCCAGAACGACATGCGGAAGAAAAAACCGTTATTCTCATTATTAAATCATGAATATTATCAAAAAAACTTGACAAAGCGCCGCAGTTCTGGAAAAATAGATATGCTACTATCGCACGCGAAAACGAACCAATGGACCGTATGCCCGGAAAATACGCGGCAAAATAAACGACTTGTTATTACCGGAGTACCGGACCATGCAGAAACAGACAGAACCAGAGTAGATAAATGGCTCAGGATCCTGAAAAGGCAATTTTACCTGACTGAAACGGGAGGTATATCATATGGCAGCTTCATGGTCCGAAGATGTGGAATTCATGGATGCACTTACCGAAACTGTGCTGTATTCTATCTCAGCATTTCCACGCAAGCTTGTTCATACGGATGAACTCGTACATAAGCATGAACTGCCGTTTGCGCAGATTCAGCTTCTTTCACTCCTGGCCGTACAGGATATGTCAGTCAGTGAGGCGGCACGTACGCTGAATGTGGCCAAAACCAATCTGGCTCTGCTTGTTCGTGAACTGACGCGCAAAGGGTATCTGGAACGGATTCCGGATACGACAGACAAGAGAAAGGCATCGCTGCATCTTACAGAGGACGGGCATGCAAAGTATGTGGAAATCAAGTGCTCAGTCATTGATCAGATGAAAAAGCTGGCCGGTGAATTCAACAGAAGTGAAATGCATGAACTGATGAAAGCGATCAATCAGGTTAATCATGTACTGTATCAGATCTGATATGGCATCTTTGTACTGCTGTCCCTGTGCCTTGTACAGAAAGAGGATGACAGGCAGTTTCTGAGAAACGGAGGAGCTTGCATGCAGGTTGGAGCGAACCGCATTACCGCGCTGTACGATCTCTTCCGGAAGGTGAAATCCACAGTGAAGCAGACATGTAGAAAATGAAACCGGGAAGTATGCTCCCGGATATGGAAAAGCATACAGAGCAGGAGAGGGAATACCATGGATACCCCACAAACTTTACATGAGATCCGCCTGGAGAGCGGATGCAGTCTTGAGGAGTTTGCACAGCGCGCATCGGTTAAAGTCCGGACTGTTCTGATCTGGGAAATCCGGGACGGTGGATTCAGCAGGCAGGATGTCAGCAGGATATCTAAACTGTATGGGCTGCCGGAAGAGGAAGTGGAGAAACGGAAGCCAACGGACATGTACATCAAGCGCGCCAGGCAGAACCTGAAACTATGCCGGACGGAGAGAAAACTGACACAGAAAATGGCGTCGGAACTGCTTGGGTGTGAGCTTGGCGTAACCTCGTTGTTTGAGCGGAATCCTGCCAGTATGCCGGAGCGGGTCATTGACAGACTTGAGGAGTGCTATGGGATTACACAGGAAGAGCTGTTCCTTGAACCGGATGAACAGTCCCGGCCACAGGCACATCTGCTGCAGGAGACGTTAGCACTGAATACCATGGCCATGCGCTATCACAGGACCCGGGCCGGAATGACCATGGCTGGCATGGCATCTGCGCTCAGTATAACGCAGAAGCGGTACACTGCCTGGGAACAGGGGAGCAAACCAGTGCCGGTCAAGTATGCGGAATCCATGGCGACGCTCTGGGGTGTCACCGTGGAAACACTCTGCAGACCGCCGGTGTATAAAGATCTGCGGGTGAAGACGGAAACCATGCTGAAGCTTCCGGACCTGCTCCGGGAAGCACGCATGAAAGCCGGCCTGACCCAGTATGATGTGGAAAAAGCTCTGCATTTGAGCACGATCATGATCTCAGCCTTTGAACGCGGGGAAGTTATGCCATCCCTGCTGTTTCTCAATGGTTTTGAAGAGCTCTACGGTACCACGTTTGATCTGGCCGAGGAGCTGAACTGAACGTCACAGAGTGACATAAGATATGGTACAGGCTATGCACTGAAAGGACGACACGGCAATGTGCCTGTCCGATACAAAAGACAACAGAACACGAAAAGGGCCATGAAGCGGATGCGTGTTCTGCTGTTACCTGTGCAGCGCGCTTCTTCGGAGTTCCATATTGTTGAAATTGAGTCATAAGACTGTAACAAAAAGTGGCGATGAGCGCCACTTTTTGTGGTTCATCGGGCATTGCAGACTACAAAAAAGCTGCCCCGGATGATCGTTACAGATCATTCAGGGCAGCTCCTTTCAGTTATGTGTTAAAACCAGTTCCGGAGGCGGATTACTTGCCGGCAGCTGCATTGGTTCCGGCGAGTGCGCCATAGACCGTGAAGTCTACGACAGCGTTGCCGCCCAGACGGTTGGAGCCGTGGACGACGCCGGTGATTTCACCCGCGCAGTAGAGGCCGGGGATGATGTTCCCGTTGGCATCCAGGGCATGGGTATCGGTGTCGATCAGAACGCCGCCCATGGTGTGGTGTGCCGCAGCCTTACGCGGATATGCGATGTAGTACTTGCCTTCGATCTTCGTGCTGTAGGTTGTACGGCCGAACTCGTCCTTTTCACCGGACTCAACGTGTGCGTTGAAGTCTTCGATGGTCTTGATCAGGTTGTCAGCCGGAACGCCGATCTTTTCAGCAATGCCTTCCAGAGAGTCGGCGATCACATAACCATACAGGTTGTTGTCCAGGTAGTACTGGGCGGTCATGCCGCCGAGGGAACGCACCTGGCTGGGATCATCCGTGCCATACACGGAATAGTACATGCTGTCGGTCTGCGCGATGGTAGCCAGTGCCATTTCGTCACGACGGCCATCCTCACGGACATAGCGCTTGCCTTCCTTGTTGACATAGATATTGATGGTCGTGATGTCGCCGGTAGCACCAGTCAGCGGATTGCAGAAGGGCAGGAGCTGGATCTGGTCCATGTTGATCAGCTGAGCGCCGGCGGCTTCGGCCATCAGGATACCGTCGCCGGTCACACCGGGCATGTTGGAAGTGATGAGTCCCGGTCCGAGGTCCGGCCACTTCTCGCCCTGGCAGTACTTCATGCGCATTTCCACATTTCCGGCAAAGCCACCGGTGGTGAGGATCACGCCCTTGTTGGCCTTCAGGGTCACGGTCTCGCCGTCCTTGCCCTCAGCCTTCACGCCGGTCACACGGCCGTCTTCCACGATGAGTTCCTTGCCTTCAGTATCCATGAGGATGGTCAGGTTGTCCCGGCCCTCCAGTGTGTCACGGAAAGCCTTGATGTAACCGGTACCATTGGGCATGACAGCCTGGTGTGTACGCGGATACAGGGAACCGCCGCCCAAGTGAACACCGGGTACGAATTCCATGCCCATGCTCTCAAGCCATTTCAGACCGTCATAGGCGCCGTTTGCAAGAACCTTGACATTGTCCAGAATAGCCAGCTTGTCGCCGCCATTCCAGGTCTGCAGTGCGAACCAGTTCGCGCTGTCGAACAGGGTCTTGTCGGTCTTCTTGAATTCTTCGTATTCAGCAGCAACCGCTTCCTGAAGTGCCTTGTGCTCTTCGCTGACGGGTTCCTCAGCAAGTGCATCCTCAACCAGAGAGTTGGGGTTGCCAGGGAACTCAGCATAATCCTGATACTCATGATCCGGAGCATTGTAGATGCCGCCGACCATGATGGAGTTGCCGCCCAGGAAGCCCATCTTTTCGATGAGAATGACGGAGGCGCCAGCTTCAGTTGCCTTCACGGCTGCAGACAGGCCGGCACCGCCGCCGCCAACGATGACGACATCGGCTTCATATTCAGCATCCTGGTTCGGTACACGCTCGCGCTTTGCCTTGAGCGGTTCCACATCGACACCTGCGGTCTTCAGCGCTTCTTCTGTAGCGCGAATAATCGCACGGCTGGAAATGGTCACGCCGGACACGACGTCCACGTCCAGGGACTGGTTCTCAACGATGTCTGCGGTCACGATGCTTGCAGGCCAGTCGATGAGACCGGGAGTTTCCACATTATCAACAAGCTCGACTTTCTCGATCCTGTCACCGGCCAGCGTAACTTCAACGGTCAGCGGGCCATGCATGCCGGAGACGGTTGCCGAATAGGTTCCGTCAGCAGCACTTGCGACGCTCATCATGCCAAGAAGCATAAAGACCGCCAGCAGAAAAGCCAGGTACTTCTTCATGGTTGTATCCCCCTATTGAATTTTTGTCACAGCTGTGTGTGGCGGCCTCATTCTAACTGTTTGTTAAAGACTTGTCAATCTCGATTCCACACAAATCTGAACATTTTTCAATGTGCCGGTGCATGAAGAAAAGCCTTGCCATGCCCGGACGGCAGGAATGATCACAGGGACATCTTTGCATGCATATGAAAAGGGACAGACAACGTTCATTGTCCGTCCCGGTCTTAAAAAATCTGAATGAATCAGGCTTCTTCGCCCATGGCTACCTTGACGGCCTTGATGGCAAACGTCATGGTACGGCCCATGGCAATACCCGGCATCAGGCAGGGATAGTTGTTGACGAAGAAACCGCCGGAGCAGTCGCCGCATACAAACAGTCCGTCAATCACCTTGCCGGCTTCATCCATGGCCTGCGCTTTCTCATTGACGAGAATGCCCTGCAGTGTGGTCAGGATGCAGGCACCCATCCAGAAACCGTAGAACGGCGGTTTACGGATTTCACTGAGGCGGTATGCCTGTTTGCCGAAGTCGACGTCCTCCTGATTGTCATACAGTTCGTTATAGCGTGCCACTGTGGCCAGGAAGGTATCCTTGTCTTCCCCTGTAAAGCCCATCTTGTCAGCCAGCTCTTCCAGTGTGTCTGCCTTGAAGGCATTGCCCTTTTCTACCTGCTGATCGAACATCTGCAGCATACGTTCCGGATTGGAACGGGTCTGGGCAGAGCAGCCGAGGGTATGGAAGCGCTGGACGTCCTCCGGCATGCCGGCATCAAAGATGGAAGCGTACACATGTCCGGGCTGATTATAGGCAGCATAGGGCATCATGTCATAGGTGCCGCTTTCATCGGTGAAACGTCTGCCGTTGCGGTTGACCTTCAGGAAGGGCTGGCTGCCCAGATTGAACTGGCCTTCCGTGGCAGGGAATACTTTGTCGCCGGTGCTGGTGACCTTGTAGCCTGCATCAATGCCGGGGGCAACAATACCGCGGTCAAACAGCATGGGTGCGGCTTCCGCCTGCATGGCGGCACCGATCCAACGGGCAGCCTTGATGCCGTCGCCGGTATCACTGGGCCAGGCCACATTGGAGGTGGTGACAGAGGTACCCAGAGGATCCAGGGCTTCCATCATCTGAGGATTGCAGGGATAGCCGCCGGTGGCCAGCAGCACACCCTTAGCGGCCTGAATGCGGATATATGCACCGTCTTCGCGCTGGGCGATGACACCGGTCACGCGGCCTTCGTCATTCTTTTCGATCTTCACAAGCGGGGTGGAGAACAGGATTTTGCAGCCGGCTTCCTCGACCATCATCTGGAACATGTCATTGCGGTCGATATCACGGCTCCAGGTGTGCTCGCATACCGGGAAGTAGAATCCGGAAGCCTCAGCTTCGGGCCAGATGGCTTCCTCACCGACGGTGGGGGTCATGACGGCGTTGGGCGCATACTTGGCATAGCAGTCCTTGATGAACTTATGCATGGCGGCCGACTCATTGATCCAGGTATTGAAGGCAGTCATGTTGGTCTTACCGGAGGCATAGCGCTTCAGTTCACGGCGCAGCGCAGCCCGGTCCGTGGGCTTTTCACCGGTGGCCAGGATATCCTCACTGTCAATGGCGCCATACCAGTGGCGGGTGCGTGCATGGCCTGTACCCTTTTCAATGACCATGACATCATAGCCCTTGCTGGCTGCATAGGCTGCACCGGCCATACCGCCGTTGCCGGCACCGACGACCAGGAAGTCTGTGGACAGGGTTTCGGCAATCGCGCCTTCATCGACTTCGGGGGCTTCACCCAGCCAGTCAGCTGTTTTGGCTTCTTCTGCGCTGGAATCAATGACTTCCACCGGAATCTCACCACGTGCCTGCTGTACGCACTTGAAGGCAGCCTTTTCCACTGCATTGCAGGTCAGGGTAGCACCGGCCTTGCCGTCCAGTGTAATGCTGTCACCGATCAGGCTGTCCTGCAGGTCCTTGAGCAGACCGGCAAGGCGTTCACCTTCCTCCAGACCGATGCCTGCGGTTTCCCCGGCGGTATCGACGACCACATCGGTAATGGCGGTTTCGGAGAAAGTCATGGTGACCTTGACATTGCTCATGGCACCTTTTTCAATGGCGCTGTATGTCCCGGGGGTGTAGATGCCCTTGTTCTCGGCCAGGGCAGTCAGGCCGCTCATGTTCAGGGCGCCTGCGGCAGCCACGGCGGCGGTACCGGTCAGTGTGCTTTTCAGAAACTGACGGCGGGATACATCTTTCATGCTGTTTCCTCCTCGTCCAGCGTTTGCTGGGTTTATACACATGAATTGTAGGGGCAGGAGTAACACACAGGTCAAGCTTGCCGGCAAGTCCTGAAAGAGAGTTTCAAACCCGGTCCGGATATGGTATAAAGGAAGGACGAGAAGAGGGAAAGGGGCGGATTCCATGGCGGAAAAACCGGCGATCCGGCAGTATCGGATCGGAGCGTATGCACAGAAGATGGGTGTTACACCCGACTTGCTGAAGCATTATGAGAGAATGGGGATTCTGCAGGCACAGACAACGGAAAGCGGGTACCGGTATTATCCGTTTTCGGAGTCGGCTCCGCTGCTGGAAAGCTTTTGCCTGAGAAACTACGATATCCCGCTGCAGGAGATCCATGAACTGATGTATCACGGGAACCTGGACACACTGCATGAAACGCTCGGGACGAAAGCGGAGGCCATGCGGCAGCATGTGATCATGGAACAGGCCATGATCCGGGAGTATGAGGCACTGGACCGGTGGCTGGAGCGGATGAAGAACCGCAGTGTGTATATGCTGATTGAGGAGCAGGAGGAAACCCTGTTTCTTCCGCACAGCAGACGGCATGATTTTCTGGACGATGACCGGATTCAGGAGATCCTGCCTGAGTGGATTGCATGGATGCCGGTGGTGAGATCCTGCAGGACGATTCAGTATCAGCCGGATGCGGACTGCCTGAAGGATGCGTACTGGGGGCTCTCGGTCCCGGCGTCCGGAGCGGAAGCGTACGGGATCCCGCTCAATGACCGGGTGGAACGTCTGAAGGGCGGCCGGCACCTGGTCTGTCATTATCTTCTGAACCTGTCCGAAGGGCATACACCCAACGAAGTGTGGGGTCAGGTCCAGCAGCAGCTTACCCAGACCGGGATCGTACCTTCGGGCCCGGTCCGGCAGACCATGTATGCCAGCCTGTTTGCCCCGGAAAACAGAATCATCTGCGGGAGTTATGCGGTGCCCATGCCGGACTGACTCTTTTCTGCTGAAGGAGATTCAGGTAAAATGCAGGTCATACACAGGATGTCGTTTGCCTTACACTGCCGGGTCACCGGCAGGCGCGGCTGAGTGTACCGGTTCCGGTTCCCGGGTTTGGTGTCCGGGATGATCCGGGACGGTTATGGAAAGGAGGCATCAGCAGGGACGCAGGGCCCTGCTGGCAGGGAATGAGTTTTGATGCTTTGCAGCAGACTTACACTTCACAGCGCTTTCCGATCTATGCCAGGAAGGGCATGGTCAACTGTTCCAGTCCGCTGGCTTCAGCGGCCGGACTGGAAGTGCTCCTCAAGGGCGGCAATGCCATGGATGCGGCGGTCGCAGCAGCGGCTGCGCTGACTGTGGTGGAACCGACAGCCAACGGGCTCGGGTCGGATGCCTTTGCACTGGTATGGTCTGAGAAGGAACAGAAACTGTTCGGCCTCAACAGCAGCGGACCGGCTCCGATGCTGGCAAGTGCGGAACGTCTGCTTCAGGACCCGCACACCCGGGACGGGAAGATGCCGAGACTCGGCTGGGCGCCGGTCAC
>ONWQ01000280.1 GCA_900321565.1 uncultured Eubacteriales bacterium | reverse complement strand
TTTGAGGGACCATGCCCTGGAGGCGGGCGCGTGCGTCATGATCGGCGACCGGCCGCTGGATGTGCGGGCCGGGCGGCGCGGTGGTGCACGGACCATCCTTCTGGACCCGGAAGCGCGGTTCCCGGAGGAAGCCTGTGACGCACGCGTGCGGCACGTATCGGAGATTCCGGGGATACTGGCAGAATGGAAATACTGAAGAAGAGGAATGCCGGAAGGCATTTGGGTGATAAGATGCAAAGAATGTTCAGACAGGGGATGAGCGGGGTTCTGGCGCTGTGCATGCTGCTGTGCGTGCTGACGGTGCATGCGCAGGAGGATGCGTTCCGTCTGCTGCCGGTCACGGAAGAGATCCGGCCCGGGCAGGCGGTGATGATCGAGTATGAGCTGCCGGAGGATACCACGGCAGGGCTGACACTGCGCGCGTCCGAGGATTCGGACGAAGTGCTTTCCGTGATCGCCTCGGAGTTTACGGGCTATGCGGGGCGCGGCGGCCTGTGGTGGAACGGGACCTATGAGGGCACTCCGGCACCGGAAGGGGATGCCTTCCTGGTTCTGGAGACCACGTATGGCACTGTATCCACACCGGTAAGTATCGGTCCGGCACTCCCGGTGATCGAAAGCGCGGAGTCTTCCACTGCTACGCTCAGCCCCGGAGAGCGCCTTGAGATCGAGGCAGAAGTGACCACCGCGGGCAGTCTGACTCTGGTACTGCATCATGAGAACGGGGATGTGGCTACGGTGAGCAGTGGCTGCACAGCGGGGACCGGAACTGTGGACTGGACACCGGATGGCATGCCGGACGGACAGGTGGCGGTTACGCTGACACTGACGGATGCGGACGGGGTGACTTCGGAACCCTGGCGCACGGTGGTCATGCTGGAAGGATTCGGTGACGAAACGGCTGCGGAAGCCGCGGAGGAGACACTGGACCCGGCACTTCTGGAAATGGAAGAAGAGCCGGAGGAGCCGGAGGACGGGACCGTCGAAGAAACCGGGACGGACGAAGCGGTCATGGCCGCGGAAGAGGACCTGACGGTGCATGACTGGGAGGAAGAGGATCAGTCCGTATATACGCCGAACTGGGGCAGTCCTTACTACGGGCAGGACGAAACACTGAACTACTGGACACTGCCCATGGATATCACGGATGAGGAAGCGGTATGGAAGGTACTGACGAGCCCGATCACCGTCCTGGATACCGGAAAGAACAAGGCAGAACGCACACAGATCACGATACGCAAGGAACCATCCCTGGAAGCGGAAGGTGTGGGTGTGGTAACCTGCGTGAGCCAGGGGATTCATGTACTGGAGACCCTGGATAATGGCTGGTCGAAGATTGAGGCGTATTCGTCCTCGTTCCACAATTCCAAGGTCAAGGCGTGGAACATGCTGGTACAGGGGTACGTGGAAACCAAGTATATCAAGACCACGACGCCGAACCAGCATTACGGGTATGTGGTGGACAAACTGACCCAGCGGCTGTATGTATTCAAGGACGGAAAAATGATTTCCGAGCTTCTGGTGTCCACAGGGCTTTCCAATGAGCGGCAGCCATACAATGAGACACGCTCAGGCGAGTTCCTGCTGCTGACGCCGGCGGTGGGTGAGTTCCGGAGCGATAATTTGTACTGCGCCATGGCTATCCGTTTTGACAACGGAGACCTTCTGCATGAGGTGCCGCACACACTGAACCGGGACGGGTCAAACAATTACAAGAATACGGAGCCCAAGCTGGGTACGCGGGCGAGCCATGGCTGTATCCGTGTACAGCGCAAGAAGACACCGGAAGGGATCAATATGCGCTGGATCTGGGACAACCGCAAGGCGAACACCCGGCTGCTGATCTGGGAAGACTGGCAGGGCCGGCAGATTCCGGTACCGGATGACGATCTGGTGCTGTACTATAATCCCAACGGCGGGGAAATGTACCACAGGGCAGACAACTGCTATTCTGCACAGGGCAGGACATTCACAGCGTTCACCTACGGGCAGCTGGAAGAGGAACCGTTTGCATCACTGGAATGCTGCGATTACTGTAATCCGGCCATGCGCCGGGCGGATATCCAGGCTGTGAACACACTGCATGCACCGGGCGGAGACCATGATCCGGTGCTCACGGAAGCGCGGCGCAAGCTGGGCCTGGTGGAGTAAGCAAAACACGGGGAGGCATGCATGAACATTGTTGACTGGGTTATTCTCGGCGTGGTGGGTGTCAGCACGCTGTTCGGGCTGTACCGCGGGTTCATGAGCTCCGTGCTCAATACCGGCGGCTGTCTGGTCTCCTTTATCCTGTCCTTTGTGTTCTACCCGCAGGCCTCGGCCTGGTTTTCCAGCAACGTGGACCTGCAGAGGACGCTTCTGAACTTTACGGATGCGGCGAGCCGCATCGGGGATCTGGAGACAAGCGTCATGACGGTGGGAAGTCTCACACCCCAGGCCATCACGGACGTGGTCCAGAAGGCCGGACTGCCGGGACCGCTCTCGGACCTGCTGGCATCGAATCTGACCAATGCGGTGTACGGGCCGAACGCCACGGTCTCGAGCTATGTGAGCCAGACCGTGCTCAGTGCCATGACGAATATACTGACATTCCTGATTGTCTTTGTCGGACTTTACCTGATCATCTCCCTGGCGCTGAGCCTGATCCGGGCGATCTTCCGGTTCCCGGTGCTCAAGCAGCTGGATGCGGTGGTGGGCGGACTGTTCGGGATCCTGCGCGGTGCGCTGTTTGTGTTTGCACTCTTTGCACTGATCCCGCTGGTGCAGACCATGGTCCCGCTGGATGCGGTCAATGAACTGATCCAGACATCCACTCTGGCACCTTACTTCAATAATGGTACCCTCATGACCATGATCATGAACGGGCATTTATAAACAGACCTGAGCATTCCCGGCCGGACGGAACGATTCCTCCTGCCGGGAATTTTTGGTTCGCAGGCATGGAATCCATCCGAAGGGGAAATCCTTTCGATCGTGACAACGGTATATGCATATTATTTTCAAAAACCATGGAAAACAGAGTTTTTTCCTGTATGATATATGCAGAGAAAACCGGGCAGAGGTATCTTCAGTGTTTTTCCGGGCCGTGGAAAGCAATCCGGGGGAAAGATACGGTATAATGCCGGAGGAACATGCTGCCATTTGGCGGAACGCAAAGGAGTGACAGAGTGTGAGGATTACAGAATGCAGAGTCAATCATGTAACTGAACCGATGGGGTATTCCACGGACCGGGTGAGCTTCAGCTGGAAGACAGAGGATGCCCGGGGTCACAGACAGGCCGGGGCAAAGATCCGGGTCTGGGAGAGAGATGAACCGGAAAAGGTTGTTTATGACGGCGAATGGGGCATGCTTAACAGTCTCTCGGAGACCGTGCCGCTTTCACTCCGGCCGAGGACAGCATACAGCTGGACGGTTTCGGTGCGCAGTGATGCCGGAGAGGAAGCGGTGAGCGGAGAGAACCGGCTGGAAACAGGGAAAAAGGATGAACCCTGGACAGGCAGATGGATCAGCTGTGATCCCGGGGAACCGCGGCTGCCGGTATTCTGCCGGAGGTTTTCTCTGGAGCGTCCGGATGTCCGGAAGGCACGCCTGTATGTGTCAGGACTCGGAGTGTACGAAGCGCACCTGAACAGCCACCGCATCGGGGATGAGCGGCTTACACCCTACTGCAACAATTACACGGCCTGGGTACAGTACCAGACCTGGGATGTGACGCCGTGGCTTGAAGGGGAGAACCTTCTTGAGATTGCACTGGGCAACGGATGGTACAACGGACGGTACGGGTTTACGACCAGGCCGGGCGGCGGCGGATTCTACGGGGACCGCTGGAAGCTGATTGCCGAGCTGCATGTGACGTACACGGACGGTTCAGAACAGGTGATTGCCAGCGACCGGTCATGGACCGTACGCAGGTCCCGGATCACCTTCAGTTCGATCTATGACGGGGAGCACCGGGATGATACCCTGCCGGAGGTGCCGGAAACGCCGGCGGAGGAAACCGGGGAAACACTGCCGCTCCGGGAGCGCCTGAGCCTGCCGGTGCGGGTGCAGGAAGAGAGGCCGGCTGCGGAGCTTCTGCATACACCGAAAGACGAATGGGTGTATGATCTGGGACAGAACCTGACGGGAACTTTCCGGCTGCGGGTGCATGAGCCCCGGGGCACACGGATTCATGTGCAGGTGGGCGAGGTGCTGCAGGACGGATGCTTCTACCGGGAAAACCTGCGCTCGGCCAAGGCGGAGTACTGGTATGTCTCGGACGGGGAAGAGCATGTGCTGGAACCGAAGTTCACGTTCTACGGCTACCGGTATGCGAAAGTGGAAGGCGTGGCAGCGCCTGCAAAGGAAGATTTTACGGCACTGGTGCTGTATTCAGACGTCATGGAAGCCGGGCGGCTTACCACCGGGCACGGGAAGATCAATCAGCTGATCTCCAACATCCGCTGGGGACAGAAGGGGAATTTCCTGGACGTGCCCACGGATTGCCCGCAGCGGGACGAGCGCATGGGCTGGACTGCGGACACACAGGTGTTCGTGCCCACAGCGTGCTTCTTTACTGACAGCGCGGCATTCTACCGCAAGTTCCTCTTTGACCTGAGAACGGAACAGAAACAGTTCCATGGCATGGTGCCGGATGTGGTACCCAGTGTCGGGCATGCGGGACAGGGCTCCAGTGTCTGGGGTGACGCCGGGACCATCATTCCGTGGATGCTGTATGTGTTTTACGGGGACAAGGGTATCCTGGAAGAATCCCTGGAAAGCATGGAAGCCTGGGTGGACTATATCCGCCGCGAGGACGGGGATCACCGGGGCTGGGGCCAGCATTTCCACTACGGCGACTGGGTGGCACTGGACCATCCGACGGGACTGAAGGATGAGGTCCGGGGCGGCACGGAAGACGCGTTCATTGCCTATGTCTATTACATGTACAGTGCACGTCTGACGGCACGCGCGGCCAGAGTCCTGGGCCGGAGCGCAGAGGCGGAGAAGTATGACGGGATCGCGGACGAAGTGCTCGGGTATATCCGGGATGAGTAC
>ONWQ01000278.1 GCA_900321565.1 uncultured Eubacteriales bacterium | reverse complement strand
GGTAAGTGATCCATCCTTGTCAATCCTATATACCGAGATCGTATCACTGTCCTGATTGCCTACCAATAAGCAAGTACCATCTGGAGAGATTGCGAAATTTCTGGGTGTTTTACCATGGCATGCATAGTTTCCAACCCATTTCAAATCACCATCTGAACAAATGGAAAAGGCAGTAATGCTATCATGCCCTCGATTGGATGCGTACAAATAGTGGCCATCCGGAGTAATATGGATATCTGAACAAATATTCGAAACAGTTGTTTCTTTCGGTAACGTTGAAATGGTTTTACCATAGACAAAACGATCCTCGCACCACGTGAAATGGCTCACTGTGGAAGCCAGTTCATTGATCACATACAGGAAATGATCATCATTATGGAAAACTGCAAACCGAGGACCGCTGCCCGGAGCAAGTGTCAGTGTTCGTTCTGTATTCAGCCTAATGTCTTTATAATCTACGTCATAACACATCAGCTTGTCGATCCCGAGATCAGGTACATATGCATGACCTTCCGTGTCAAAAACCACACTGTGTGCATGCGGTCCTTTCTGCCGGATACTGTGTGGTCCGCTCCCCTCATGCTGAAAATGTGTGCAGATTCCGGTCAGAGATCCATGATCATCCAGGTCAAAGAAACTTACCGATCCATCTGCGAAATTTGCCACTCCAATCCACTGCTTGCTCGGGTGAATCGCAACATGGCACGGGTCAGTTCCCTGTGTCGGATAGCTTGTCACTTCATGTAGTGTTCCATCTCTTTGTAAATTGACTTCCGTGATTCCACCGCCATATACACCATGAAACTCCTTACCTTCGTTGACCGCATACACTTTGCCTCTTTCTTCGTCAACAGCCAGGTAAGAAGGGTTCATCATGGGCAGTACTGTCTTTACCTGAATCACTTTGCCATCAAAAGAGCACAGATACAATCCTTCTCCTTTGCCGCAGAAAACTTCTCCGGTCCCGAATAAAATAGGTTGTGAGTATGTGCCAATCATCAAATCCATCTTCATCACCCGCTCAGGTATCTTCCCCTTCGTTCGGATAGATAACCACTTTCATCACATTCTCTTTCCGGTGAACGAATACATCCATGGCCTTTTCCATGTTTTCAAGAGGGAACGTGTGTGTAACCAGTTCCTTAACCGAGATATTCCCATTCCGAATCATACTCAGGAATTTCCAGCTCACGTTTGGATTAGCGCGTGACCCGGATATCATGATTTCATTATGCGCTACATACTTGAAGGGAATCGGCTCATCATGCTCAACGCTTGGAACGCCAAGCAAAATCACTTTTCCACCTTTCCTGCACATATGACACGCCTCAGATACAGTTCCATCTGCACCTGAGCACTCAAACACCGCATCCGCTCCCAGCCCACCTGTAAGACCACGCACTGCCACAACCGGGTCTTCCTTGGTAAAGTCAACTGCTTCCTGGCATCCCAACCGCACTGCAGTCTGCAGACGCGACCCGCGCCCAACAACAATTACCCGGCCCGCACCCATTGCACGCGCAAGCTTCATAGCCATCATCCCTATGGGCCCAGGACCAATCACAACAACCGTACTACCCGGAATAATCCCGGCAATTTCCAGTCCATGCAATGCCACACCACCTGTGTCGCACATAGCAGCTTCCTTGTAACTGATCCCATCCGGAAGCTTGGTCAAACTTTTCGTATGAAACACACAATACTGCGCATAAGCACCATAATCAAGGAATCCGTAATGCCTGTGCCCAGCCACCTTGTTCCCATAGTTCAGACATAAGGTATAGCGTCCTTCCAGACACATTCTGCAGTGTCCGCAGCCTTTGTGTGCTTCTCCTGCAACCCGGTCTCCTTCCTGAAAATCGACCACACCCTCGCCAAGCTTCACAATTCTTCCAGACCATTCATGCCCGGCTATAAACGGATATCCCGGAGGCCATTCTCCTGCCAGATGCCCATCGAAAACCCCAGGGTCTGATCCGCAGATGGCTACACCTCCGATTTTACACAGTACTTCTCCTGGACCAGGCTTCGGCACCGGGACATTCTCTCTGATTTCAAACGTCCCAGGGCCAGTCAGAACACATGCCCTCATTCTTTCCGGAATCGTATATGTCATAAGTCAGACTCCTTTCCCGGTGATGACTCAGCGTATGTCTGGTCTATCTTCCGTTTTACTTTGACCGCTTCTATAATGAACGCATCTCTTTTCTTTTTACAAACATCCATATTATCTGTCATGTAATCATAGAAGCCCTTTCCTGTAGAAGAACCAAGGTGGCCTTCACGAATCAGATTGTTCAGATATTCACCTGCCTGCTTGTCAGCACAGATGTCTGGAAGAACCGTGTCCTGTACTGATTTACCCAGTTCCAAACCAATCGCATCAAGGTGGCGAAGTGGCCCCCATTCAGGGAAGCGCATAGCCATGCCGCAGCTGATTGCCTTATCCACATCCTCCGCACTCGCCAGTCCGGACTCCACAATTGAAATTGCTTCACGTATGATAGCCTGAAAGATCCGATTCGCCAGCTGGCCTGGCAGATCTCTTCTTACAAGAACCGGTTCCTTGTTCCACCTTTTCAGTTCCTTCTGCACATTCTGAGCAAGTTCCAGCGATGTAAACTCACTCATGACAACTTCGACAAGAGGCACAAGATGTGCCGGAAGCCAGAAATGCGTCGTCATGGTTCTCTCAGGATGCACGCATTTTCTGGTGATGTCTGTGAT
>ONWQ01000276.1 GCA_900321565.1 uncultured Eubacteriales bacterium | reverse complement strand
ACACAGTTGCCTGAGCATTTCATCCAGATCATCCAGCGACTGACAGGATGAGAGTGTAAAAATGTCATAGATTTCCCATGCACTGCGTGCCTGCGTGACCTCCTCCGCATGATCCCGGGTCAGTACATCGATCACATCATTATATATCATCCGGAATGCAAACGGTGACATATCCGTATTGCGCAGAAAATCCATCAGATCGCGGATCCGGCGGTCCAAAACCTCCCTGTCGCGCAGTGTCAGTGCCTGGGATA
Organism: uncultured Eubacteriales bacterium; assembly: GCA_900321565.1. Classification (GTDB taxonomy): domain Bacteria; phylum Bacillota; class Clostridia; order Christensenellales; family Aristaeellaceae; genus UBA2943. The sequence goes on along the minus strand of ONWQ01000276.1, from coordinate 4,508 downwards.
TATTCTGTGTCAGTGTGCGTGCTGCAGGAAGAATAGATGTCATGGATGAACTGATGTCCTCATAGCGCAGTACCTGCCGGCTCCCCATGACGAAGCGGTTGTCATACGCCGCGGCGGCTTCCAGATAGGCCGCCGGTGCACGCATGATATCCGTCTGCACCGTGGACATGGCTGTCACACCCGTGCCACCGTTTTCCAGGCTCTGGTTCCGGATCGCATCCGCAGCCTTCCGCAGCTGTTCTTCTGTACCGGAAAAGCAAAGATACAGGTGCGCTTTGAGCGCCACCAGTTCAACCCCGACACCGGCAAACTTCTCCCAGTGCTGGAATGGTTCCCCCATCAGGTCTTCCGGTCGCTCCGTGCCATCGCCGGAACCGGACAGTACAATGGCATAGTACGGGAACTCCGTGTCCACACCAACAGCCCTGGCGGCTTCTGTCAGTTCTTCCCTTGTCTCGAACCGCCCCTTAAGGATCCGGAGCACCAGCTCACGCCGGCGCATGGGCAATGCTGATTCCAGGCGCATGGTCAGTTCCTTGTTCTGGCCACGCAGTTTCTCGATTCCCGTGGTGATATTATGCAGTTCATCCCCGCGCACATCGGTTGTTTCCGCATTCAGCAGATGATTCAGCGACTCAATGGGCCGTGCATGCCTCCTCGCCAGGACCAGCGCCACAATCATGCCCAGACCGGCCAGAATCCCCAGCATACTGAATGCCCTGAGCAGGCTCGCCCTGACGGAAGAAACGACATCCTGACTGCGCATGACTGTCACATACTGCATGCCCCAGTTTCGCCCGTCCAGACTGAACATCACATAGTTCTTCCCGTTCAGGCGGAAGTCCTTCGGCCCGGTCCCGTCACGCATCTGTTCCAGGAGATCCGCGGATGTCACATCCAGGCTCTCTGACTGCGCCAGCACCTGGCCATTGAGCAGGATATAGGTATTCATAACCGGTGCAATGGCATCCGCAAACATCTGTTCGTACACATTTCCCCGCAGCTGGAACAGGATGGTTCCCTTGCTTGTCCGCGGATTGGCACCCAGCGGCATAAGAAAGGTCACCATTTCCGCCCGTCCGCCCTCTGTCAGACCCGACTCCACCCACTGCCAGGGCAGGACATCCATGCGCTGCGTGTCCATGATCCTGCTCATGAGCATGTCCGGTGTAAGCTTTTCATAACTGACCATGCTGCAGAACATATCCACGGTCATGGAGGATGCCGAGGAATACATGTACCGGTCATCCCTGAAATGAACATACACCTGATCGCAGAAACTGCTGGCTGCCGTGTATGGGATCAGGTGCTTCTGAAGGTCATATGCCTTCCACGGTTCCCGGGTAAAGTCGAACGGTTCAATATACGGGCTCAGCCCCAGTTCCTCCGCTGTATTGAGCATGGACAGCACCAGGCTCTCGTGTGCATCCGCAATCCTGGTCAGGCGGTTGGTCTGACTGTCTGAGATCTGCCGGCGTACCTGTCGGCTTGTCTGGTCATACAGATACACGGTCAGAAGTCCAAAGACCAGCAACAGCACCAGCGCATAGGACAGGCAGTACCGCAGGAACACACGGGAACCACGCAGGCGGCTGCGCATGGCATTCACACTCCTTCAGTCCGGTCATAAACAGTCTGGTACAGTTCTGTATACTCCTCAGCACCCAGAGCCTTCAGCCGTTCCTGAAACTCCTCAGCCTCCGTCTCCGTCACTCCGCGGGTCACAAACCGGACCAGAGATGCATCAATCTCATTTTTCAGCACGGCTTTCAGTGCGGTCAGCCGGGCATCCTCGTCCCGGGTTTTCGGACTCGTTACCGTCATGCGCTTGAATGACACTTTCTCCAGAACACCCGCTTTCTCATAGTACTCACAGTATGCCTTTTTTTCCAGCCGGTGCGCCGCGGGCACATATACGGAATCATAGTACTTCGGTGGCGCGAAAAACTGACCGCAGATCACCGGGACCTCATGATACAGCTCATTGCCTTCCGGAACATACTGAACCTCATAGCGTCCATCTTCCCGCCGGGTCAGTGTATCCCCAACCTTCCCGTTCTGGGAGACCAGCATGGTTTCCGTTTCAAACTGCTCATCCAGCCATTTCAATGCGCTTTCCACATCCCTGCAGCTCTTCGTGATGGCTGCTCCGAACTCAATGATATCCATGTTCCTCGGCAGGCAGGCCTGGGTCTGTTCCGCGTGCGGCGGCAGCATGATCCGGTACTCCCTGGCCAGATCAGAGGCCAGCGCCGTATTCTGCAGCCGCCAGTAACTGAACATGCCGCAATTGCCCTGATTGACTTTCGCAGCCCAGATATTCGAGCCCTGACTGATACACTCCGCATCCAGCAGCCCTTCCGTATACCATGTATGCAGCTCCCGTGCCGCTTCCAGGAACTCCGGCTGAAGCGGTGCGAAACGCGCCTCGCCCTCCGGCGTCAGATACACATACTCTTCATTCAGCGGCAGGCCCCAGAAGGAGAACAGGTTATAGATTCCGGTATTGTTATCATCCCATGTCAGCTCCAGCGGGATCTCGTCCTGTACGCCATTGCCATTGGGGTCCTGGTCCCTGAAAGCTCTCAGGACCTGGTACAGTGCTTCCGTGGTCTCCGGTACCTGGAGTGAGAGACGATCCAGCCAGTCCTGCCGGATAAAAAAGTGTCCGTTTGTATTGATCCCCTGGGAAATCAGGAAACCCACAGAGTACATATGACCGTCACTGGCCGTCAGCTGCTGACGGATTCCGCTTTCCCCCAGCCTGGAGGCATAATTGGGCATCAGTCCACGTTCGATATACCCATCCAGCGGAATCAATTCGCCCCGGTGGACTCCATACTCCTCAATATCCAGAGAACCGCGCATGATCAGGTCCGGAAGCTGTCCGCCTGAAAACGCAAGGGATACCCGGCTGTTCCATTCCGAGTCCTTGACATCCTCAAACCTGACAGACACACCCGTCCTGTCTTCCAGTTCCTGATAAAACCACAGGTTCTGAAAATCGATATCGATGTTTTCCAGTTCATACTGCAGTGCCGTCAGTGAAACCTGCGGCTTCACTTCTCCGGTCTGCTGGCTGCAGCCAGTCAGCAGAAGGCACAGAAATATACAGCAAAAAACAATGGCTGCGCCTCTCCAGCGTTTCATACCAGGTTCCTCATTTCTTCCGCAGTCAGATCGCAAAAATGCCGCCGCAATGTGCGGCGGCACTTTTGCGGAAAACTCTGACTGCAGAATACCACAGTCAGAGTTTTTCCTCAACAGTCTTACTTGCTCAGATATTCATCATATGCATTCTGATACAGTTCAATGTAGCGTTCCACGCCAATGGACTTGGCCACTTCCTGGAACTCATTCCAGCTTGCATCCGTCACACCGTTGCGCACAAAATTCGTGAAGGATTCTTCCATGAACTTCTGAAGCTCATTGTAGATGTCCGCCGCCTCGATCGCATCCTCATTGCTCATCTTGCTCAGGTCACGCAGATACTGGAAGCTCTTGTACTCCAGAACGCCGGCTTCAGCATAGGTCTTGCTGTCTTCGTAGCGTTCCACACGGTGTGGTGCCATCTGATAAATGGAGGTGTAATAATCACCAGGAGCAAAGAACTGACCCATGGTCACCGGCACAAAGCTGTACAGTCCGTTGTTCTCCGGGATATTGATGACTTCATACTTGCCCTCATCATTGAGAACAATCTGTTCGCCTACCTTGCCGTTCAGTGCCACCATCATGGTCTCGGTTTCAAGCTGGGCATCGATCCACTTCAGAGCAGCAACCGGATCCTTGCAGTTCTTGGTCAGGTAAGCGCCGGCAGTCGGGACTTCCAGGATCTGGCTGACAGCTGCCTTATAGCCGTCTGCTACCGGAGGAAGCACAGACTTGAAGTTTTCCACATTTTCTGCTGCAATCGCGGTATTGATCAGACGCAGATAGCAGAAGTACCCGACTTCGCCTGCATTCACCTTGTTGGCCCAGAGGTTGGAGTCCTGTGTCAGGGATTCCGGATCCATCAGGCCTTCCTCATAGAGCATATGCAGCCATTCCACGCAGGCACGGTATCCGGGCTGAGCGCCGGTGAACTGCACCTTCTCATTCTCATCAATATAGTAGTAATAGGTATTCTCCGGTACACCAAAGGAAGCAAACTGATTCCAGATGGTTTCCGGTCCGAACTGAGTAAAGGAAGCAGAGAACGGATACTCAATGCCGTCTGCCTTCATGGCGCGGAGCATTTCCGTGACTTCGTCGATGGTCTTGGGCACTTCCAGACCCAGCTTGTCCAGTTCCTTGGTATTGACATACCAGGTTCCGGTATGGTTTACGTTCTGAGCCATCAGGTAGCCGATGTAGTATGTCTTCCCGTCCGATGCAGGGATCGAGTCTCCGGCATGATTGATATTCAGGCGGCTGACATAGTTCGGCATGATCTCTTCTGTGAGATATTCATCCAGCGGCAGCAGCAGGCCCTGGGTTACACCATACTCTTCCACGTCCACCGGATT
>ONWQ01000272.1 GCA_900321565.1 uncultured Eubacteriales bacterium | reverse complement strand
TTTCGTACCTTCAGTTCAGGATAAAACACAATTTTCTCTATTTTTGAAGACGGCTGATCAATGGTATGCTGCAATATCTCAAACGCCTTTCTTCCCATCGCATACAGTGGTTGTGCCAATGTAGTCAGTTGTTCATACCGATATCCTCTTGGGGGAAGATCATCGTCAAACCCGATCACCATCGCCTGCTCCGGTACATGAATACCTGCTTCCTCCAATGCCATAATTGCACCATAAGCCGTATTATCCGAGCCACAGTAAAAGGCATCCGGAATCTTTTTCCCGTTCGACTGACTGAGAAACTGTTTCAAAGCTTCATATCCACCGCTGACTGTAAAGTCCGACGGAACTATCATGCTGCTGTCCACTATGAACCCATGCCTTTGCATAGTCTGAATAAAGCCGTTTTGACGGTCAATGGATGCCCGGTACTGCATATCTCCACCCACATATGCGATTGTCTGACAACCGCATGCCAGCAGATGTTCAATAGCCACACTGGCACCAAAGTCACTGTCCAACGCAATGTTATTGATCTGCAAAGCAGGAAACGTATTCTCCACAACCACAAACGGGAAGTTTCCTTGGGCCAGGAAGCGGATCATATGTTCATCCTCAAGTTTGCTGCCATACAAAATCAGTCCGTCTGCCCGTCCCTCCATAAAATAATGCACAGCATTCTCTTTATGCCTGACACTGTTTCTTCCTGATGCAAAGACCACATCGTAGCCGGTATTCTCAGCAGCATGTTCAATACCCTCAATCAATGGAAAAAAGAATGGTTCGCAGAGTGTATCCATGACCACACCAATGGTCATGGTTTTCTTCATAACCAACGACCGTGCCAGTGCATTGGGTTTGTAATTCAGTTCCTGCATAGCCTGAAATATCTTCTGCCGGGAAGCTTCGCTGACACCAGGCTGACCATTCATAGCCCTGGACACAAGGGTTTTGGAAACCCCTGCCTTTCTGGCTACATCCAATAAACTGCTCATATCTGTCTCCTGTATCCGAAGTATCTGACTCTGCACATGCATATCCGTTTTCAAGCAAAAGAATACTCAAGAATACTTTTCCTGTCCATACCATCTGTCTTACTGCTTTACAGGTTTTCGTCGGATACGATGAATCTGTGGCCGAATGGACAATGTACGTAATACAACGCCTTCAGGCCGGTTCAGTGCAAATCGTACAGCTTCACTCACTGTTTCCGGCGTCAGATAACTTCCCTGTTCCTCACCGGTTTCAAAATCTGCATGCCGATATAACCCTGTCCTTGTCATATCCGGTTCAACAGTAATTACCCGGACACCAAATTTGCGGACTTCTTCAAACAGACTTTCTGCGAACCCGGAAAGTCCAGCCTTTCCAGCTGCATACGCTGCACCGTGCGGACTCGCCCGTCTGGCAGTAACAGAAGAGATGAATACAATGGTCCCACCCGCTGATTTCATATCTCTGAGCAACATCTGAGTCAGGATCAATGGTGCCTCCAGATTGACACGCAGCATTTCCTGAATCTTTGCCGGACTGATTTCCTCATGCAGTCCGTAATATGCTGTGCCGGCACAGTGTATCAGTGTGTCAATCCTTGCCTTTTCACGGACCTGTCCGACCAGCGACAGCAAGGCCTGTGTATCCCTCAGATCACAGACCAGAGTATGAAAGAACGGAACCTGCGTATCCGGATGTTCAAACTTCCTTCCAATGCCAAAGACTTCATAACCATCCTGTACCAGATCCAGGCAGATTCTGCGTCCGATGCCTGATGAGGCACCTGTGACCAGTGCAGTCTTCACATTCTTACTCCTTCCACCGGAATATCTGTTCCGGTACCAGATATGGCGCCAGCATGGACATCATCCGTGTTTCCATACCTTCCCGAACCGCATCCGGATACTGTGCGTACCCGTTTTCAACACAAAAGGGATACTGGATCACGGCCGATTCCGGAGCCTGATGGCGCAGCGGTTTCAGGTATCCCGCCGCAATCCGGAAACTTCCGATGCTTACATCCTGTACCCTGCGCAGACCATCCGGTCCCAGAATTTCAAGGATACAGTCCAGCATTTCAGCATAGGCAGTCTCCCAGTCCGGGATCAGGAGCATCGGATCAAAGCACAACCGGATCCTGTGTCCTGCCTGAAGGCCCGTCCTCACGGTTTCCAGTCTCTGCCGCAGGGAAGGCGTTCTGTGTTCACAGGCATCGATGACCACCTGAGGCGAGAGCGTAAAGGCAAAAATCATGCCCGGTTCAGGCTCCAGCCGGCGCAGCAGTCCTGTACAGGCTGCCTTGGTCCGCACCTCCACAGTAAGCCCGGGATGATTCCTGATCAGGGCATGGAATGCTTCCACATATCCCGTCCAGGACTCGATCGCACACAGGTCTGTATCATAGGATACACACAGATATACCGGATGTTCTGCCAGCAGGGTCTCCAGTTCCCGGACATAATCCTCAAGATTCACAAAAACAACCATATGTCCGGATGGATACATGCCCTTAAGAAAACAGTAATCACAGTCAAACAGACAGTTCATGGCAAGGGATGTGTAATAGAAATGCTCATTCCCGAAGCTCTGACATACCGGAGCCCCTGGATACAGCAGTGTACCCGTCTTGCGCGCCAGCACCAGGGACGGAGACTGTCTCTGAAGTTCAGGCCGCTGTCTGCCACGATTGAACAGATCCTTATAGTGCCGGACCGGCACAACCGTGCCTGACGGAAAATGTTCCAGGATCCGGGCCGTCTGTGGTGACTCCATAGCCTGGCGTTCCACATAGATGTGTGAAAACGGCGGAAACATCTGCACCGCATCATCCTGGCACATTTCAGAGCCCGTACTTCTGCATTGCTTCCCGGAGTTCATCAAGCAGTCTCACCCCTTCCTGCTTATTCCGGCATGGGATGCGCTGTTCACGCTGCCAGCGCTCCATGTGCTCCTCCCAGGGATACCCCACCAGCATGGCATAATGCGCCAGAGCTTTTGCCTGTTGCCGCATGGCGGCTGTTGCCCGGAGTCCATCCATCCACACATTCCATCCTGCATCCATTCCGGCAGTAACCTCATCAGGCTCCCGCTCCATACAGTCAGAAAATGCCTGCAGTTTCCGGAGCACCCGGACCAGCTGCGGTGTACATGGATTCATCAGACTGCAGACTCCCTCCGGAGTTATGTTACCATCACCTGTATCCGATACCACACGGAAGAAATGCAGCTGATGCGGTCCCATCCACAGAGAAGCTGCCTGACAGATTCCCGCAGACTCCATATCATATAACTGCGGCAGCTCACAGGCTCCTGTATACCATACACTCGTGCGCTGATGATCCAGAATCTGTCCACCAGTAAGCAGGCTTGCTTCCTTCATGCCGCAATCCACAAGCAGGTCCGGAACATAACACCTCCGGCTCACAAGGTCTTCGATACTGTGAATACGGTATATCTCACCGGTCCGGCAATCCTTTCGTATACTCCCGCATGTGCCAAAGGAGACCAGTATATCCCCGGAATCCACTCGCCCGCTGCCCAGAACGGCACCAACACATGCAGCTGCACTGTAGCTTCCGATGCCGGTCAGCGTCAGCAGAACATCCTGCTTCTCAGAGGTCCACTGATGAAAAGGCCCCTGTTGCGGAACCGCCTTCAGGGACATGGCCCGAATCAGTGGTTCTGCCTCACAATGCATGGCTGCAAACAGATAAATCATTCTGTCCTCCTGATGCTGAAGAAGATGATACCCGCCGTTTCCTGCATCCCGGCAGTGTCTCTTCCCTATTATACCTGAACCACCCCGGAATGCGAACTTCCTGCACATTTTTTGTCCTGCAGGACTTCGTAACCTTTCACCGAAGTTATTTTCTGTTGAGCAAACAATGGACTATATGAGAGGATACTGCTATGACACCTGCTGATGCCAGACAGCTTTTCAGCCAGATTCACCCGGACTTCTTCGCCGGGCAAGCGATCCGTACACTGCCACCGGATGCTGTCTTTGATGAAATGATACTGGACCTGAAGGCTTTTCATCACAGTGCTGACTCGTTTCCCTGTCCACCAGGGATTACCTTTGGATTTCTTCTTCCTGAGCATATGGACGGACTGGTCCGCAGTGTCCGTTCTGTAGACCCAGGCTGGGTACAGTACTTCACACAGCCTTCCGATATTTTCTGTGCCTTTGAAGGGAACGAGATTCTCAGTTTCTGCATTCTGGATTCCATGGGAACGGTTACCCTCAGCCATGGAACATTTCGAATTGCCGGTCCGGGGTGTGTCGGGACCATTCCTTCCGCCCGGCGACGCGGCATCGGGCTCGCACTGATCTGCAGAGCCACGGCTCTTTTGCAGAGCCAGGGGTATGACTACAGCTATATTCACTATACAACGGTTTCACAATGGTATGCAAAACTGGGATATCAGACGATTCTGCGCTGGAATGCATCCGGTCTGATCCCCGCAGGAAATGATTAGCACATGTCTTTTTCTGCCTGTTTACCTGTTACGTATATCCTGCCTTGAAAAATTCTGAAACGGAGGTTTTATCATGCAACTGAGACGACTTGGAAAAACCGGACTGATGGTCAGTGAGATCGGTTTCGGGGGTGAATGGCTGGAACGCCATGACGAAGCCGAAAGCATCCGCACTGTCCGTCATGCAGGTGAATGCGGCATCAACCTCATCGACTGCTGGATGCCGGATCCCAAATCCAGGGACATTATCGGGAAAGCCATAGCAGACCGCCGTGAACACTGGATCGTCCAGGGTCATATCGGATCCACGTGGCAGAACGGACAGTATGTCAGAACCCGGGACATGCAGTTTGTGAAGCCGGCTTTTGAAGATCTGCTCCAGCGGATCGGCGGCGGATACATCGACCTCGGCATGATTCACTATGTTGACTCCATGGAAGACTGGAATCACTGCATGAATTCGGAGTATATTCAGTACGTGCACGAACTTCACCGTCAGGGCCTGATCCGTCATATAGGGCTGAGCACACACAACCCGATTATCGCATCCCTGGCAGCGCAGACCGATTTCATCGAGATGATTCTCTTCAGCATCAATCCTGCCTTTGACATGAAGCCCGCAAGTGAAGACCTGAATACCATGTTTGCTTCCTATGACCAGCATTTATCCGGTATTGATGCTGACAGAGCAGCACTGTATCACCTGTGTGAGGAAAGGGATATCGGTATCACTGTCATGAAAGGCTTTTTCGGTGGAGCACTCTTTGATCCTGCCCGTTCCCCGTTCGGTGTTGCCTTCACACCTGTGCAGCTGATCCATTACGCCCTGACCCGCCCGGCCGTCGCTTCCATCCTTTGCGGATATGATACCACAGAACAGGTTGACCAGGCGGTTGCCTATGAGCATGCCACAGATGATGAGAAAGACTATGCGTCTGTCATAGCATCCGCACCATTGCATTCCTATCTTGGGCAATGCACTTACTGCGGTCATTGCAAGCCCTGTCCTGCAGGCATTGATATTGCAATGGTCAACAAATTCTATGATCTTGCCATCCAGCAGACGTCTGTGCCCGAAAGCGTCCGGTCTCACTATGCAGCCCTGACACATAAGGCTTCTGAATGCCTGCATTGTCGTGGCTGCGAATCCCGTTGCCCATTCCAGGTCAGTATCTCGGATCGCATGTTCAAAACAGCCGGACTATTTGGTGAATGAACTCCGGGGAATCGTAAGAGAGTATAGACTCAGGGATCAAAAAAACTATGAAATAGTCTGAACAAAACAACAGACCGGATCCCCTTTCCTGACAGCACACAGTACACTGCTGTGTATTGAAAGAATGGGAACCCGGTCTGTTTCAGTCCCAAGGATTCTATCCGGCAGGCATTCAGCATCATGATGCAAAGCCGAACCTCATAACCACGTTACCATTGCGGATGGATAATTTCCCGCAGGTACCGGTCATAGACATTTCTGACTTCCTGCATCTGCTGTTCTGTCAGCGGTGACAGATTTCCGCAGTATCAATGAAGGTGATTCCCGCTGCTTCAGCCGTTTCAAGGATACGGAATGCCTCATCCCTGTTGAATGGATCACCCCACCTCGTACCCAGTTGCCAGGTTCCAAGGCCAATCTCACTGACGGTTCTGCCTGTTTTTCCAAACATACGCTGTTTCATGTGCTCTCCACCGTTTCTTGATCTAAGGCATTCTCACAAAGATATCTTGATTTTCCCTTACTCCTGTTTCCGTATTCTATGGCCTCCTGCGGACATCTGCAAATGCAGGCCATACAGTGCGTACAGTCTGCACCCCATACAGGCCTGCCTGCCTGAAGTCGGATATTGTTCATGGGGCATACCTCTGTACATTTTCCGCATCCGACACACCTTGCATCTGTCCGGAATGCCCGTGCCCTGACCAATAGCGCATAAAATACCGGATTGACCAGTTGGCTCTTGAACCAATCCAGAAGACTCACATGACTTGCTGAAAATGCTTCACCCCGTACGATCTTTCCAGCTGCCCGGCGGATCTCAGGCACAGCCTCATGAATGATCTGGCGCGCTGTACCCGCGTCCGGCACCTCAAACATCGCGAGATAGTTCTCGGGCATGACAATCCCGGCCGTACCCATGTATGTGAGTCCTCTGTTCGCACACAGTTGCGCATTATATCTGCCGGCATTTCCGATTTCATCTCCGCAGGTCATGACAAACCATGCTCTGCACCGGGGATGCAGTTCTGCATTCCGCACAGATTGTTCCACAATCCTGGGCAGTCTCCAGGCGTAGGTCGGCGATACAATCACCAGGCTGTCATCCTGTGTTTCCGTAATCCGGCCACCCTGTTTGATCAGACAGTTCAGGTCAAGTATCCGATCGCCCGTGATTTCGGCAATACAATCGGCAACATAACGGCTGTTGCCTGTTCCACTGAAGCACATGATCATTCTCTGTTCCCTCCCTGTCCGGATGAATTTGGATCCCCGGACCGGCACCTGTCACGCCGGTATGATCACGCTGCATCAGCAGTATCCGTCTCCACACCGTACTGTTCCATAAGCGTTTCATATGCTCCGATTGCACGATCCAGCACACCCAGAAGATCCTGCTCCGCAATCAGGCCATCTGAATTCACCTGTACTCCGCGCAGCTGAAGCGGATACACAACCGGTGGGTTTTCCAGGGACAGCGGTGTCATGTTCCGCAGCTGTTCTGTGCTCTGATAAACCAGACAAACTTTATACCAGGCATTTCCGTCCCCGTCCAGCCATCGTTCAAATGCCAGCTTGGCACCAATCGGTGTCTTCTGTTCCACTGCATCCGGCAGCAGGTATTCTTCCACACCCAGAGCAGACAACACACTGGCAAGGTTGGAATCATGTCCGCACAGGAATGAAAACCTCCTGCCCTCCGCACTCAGTTCAGACCGTATCTCCATCAGCAATGGATGTGCCAGATTGACTGAAAGAAGCGGCGCCGCAAACAGTGCCTCACTGTATGCATCCACAATACTGTGAATACTGCGCCAGTCATCCTCGGAAATCGTATGACCAAAGGCAGCCTTCTGTGTATCTGCTTCCTCATAATACTGGAGAATAAGAGCATCTGCTACCGAAGTCGCTGTCCGGATCGGGCCTGACATGGATGGTTCCTTGCCTGTTTCCAGCACAATTTCATGCTCTCCGCTCAGAAGATCACCATATGTACCCGACTGATATGCTTCACTCTCCTGCATGTCTGTGACTTCCATCAGCAGAGTGATTGCATCCATCAGTCCGGCATGAATTCCCTTCAGCCCGGCTATGCCACCCTTTTCCGCTATCTGTTCCTTGGCGTCTCTCACATAATCGTCTGCAATAAAATGAAGTGCCGGCAGGAATGTCGGATCCATGGAATCATAGGGCTCATGCCATTCAACCGGAACCTGCGCAACCGGCAGCAGCCCTGCTGAGAAATAACGTGCTGTTGCAATCGTGCGCTGTTTTGCATTGGCATAGAATCGGACTGCATCCGCATCCGGCTGATAGTTTTTCGGGAAAAACCCCTTTTCCTCAAGCCAGAGCCGGAAATACTGCCCCATCATGGTCTCAAGTACAGCACCCCGCAGTGACAGTTCACTCGGTGCACTTGTCCACTCAAACCAGGTATGTGGCGTGATGTCTCCCAGAGCAGACCCGCTGCCGGAAAGTGGCGAACGAATATTGTGCCGGCTCAGGATCACCATTCGTTCCAGCGTATATAACGGCGCTTCCGTCCTGACTACAGTAAAGGAAAACAGGCAGACCAGGCTCACCAGAAGCATCATGATTCTCTTCATATTGACCTCCATCATAGTTATAGTGCCAGCCATATCACACGAGGGACGAGACCGCATCCGTTTCCCATTTCTGCAGTCTGCATGCTTTATGCTGCTCATGCATTCCGGACGGCTTCAGTACTCATACAGGCAAGCAGAATCAGAGTTATGTCAGGATCGTCAGATTTGAGTTCTGCATCCGGCACTGTTTGCAGCCATTCATTTTCCTGAAGTCAGCTATATACCAGCAGTTTTGAGTTCGTGATTTTCACGTTCAGTATAGCAAGCGCTCAGTTGTAGTGCAACAAAGCAATCTCCTGGACATGTCATTCTTTCCCGGCATACATTTCAGAACATAAGTCTCCATATGCAGTCCTGAGTTACAGATGTACCTAGATTTCAAACCGACATTTTCAGATACCTGCGATATGTGGTAAACCCTGTTTCTTCGTAGAAAGCCAGTGCCCCGCGATTCCATGCCCACATATTCAGTTCAATGCGATGCACTCCAATTTCCTGCGCATACTGCCTGACATAGCGGACCATAGCAGTGGCAATCCCCTGTCGCCTAGAGCCTGCATCCACACTCAGTTCATCAATATCCAGGAATTCCCGTTTCAGCATGAATGGGTTCTCCGGCCTGACAATATGGTTCACAACTGCAAAGCCATGAATCTTCCCATTCTGCTCTGCAACCAGAATCTTCTTATTCGGGTCCTTATGGATTTCATAGATATAGTCTCTCAGTGCATCCCCGAACCCCGGTCTGAAAATCTCCGGATTTCCCGCAACATGCAGTTCATTGACCTCCCGGCGCAGTTCATTGACACGATCCAGGTCATTTTCCGTCGCTTCCCGGATCTGCACCGGAATGCCTGATTCTTTCTGTATCGGTTTCCATTCATCCCGCATCATGGCATACAGAACCATATCACAGATCCCCTGATTGTTTTTACCGGCTCCCCGCAGAATACCTTCCTGCTTCATTCCGGCTTTTTCCATAACCCGCCCGGATTTGGGATTGTTCCGGTCATGTCCTGCACAGACGCGTCTCACACCCACAACATCAAACAGGTAACCCATGACGGTGCGGAGTGCCTCGGGCATGATACCCTGTCCCCAGAACGCCTTGCCCAGGCAGTAACCGATCTCCGCTGATTCAATCTCTTCGTTCAGAGCGACAACGGAAATGTTCCCGATCACCTGACCTGTCGCAGACCATTCCACAGCCCAGTTGAAAAACAGACCATCCGAATACCGTGAAACCCATGCTCTCAGCAAAGCCTCAGTAACATCCTTTCCCCGATGTGCAGGCCACGTAAGATACCGGGTCACTTCCGGATCGGACGCCCAGTTGGCAAACATGGCATCCGCATCGTCCATCCTGAACGGTCTGAGTATCAGCCGATGGGATTGCAGCACTCTCGTTCCTGTACTGTTCATATCGTTTTCGCTTCCTTTCACCTCTGGATTTATATCCTATGACTGCAGAACCGGAAATCAGAATTCAGAATACCCAGATTCCTTCTGTCCGTATCATATCTGCAGTAGCTTCTGTGGAACCCTTACCCGGGACGTACCGCATTCTCTCTGTGAATCTTATCATCTGTGTTTCTGCACTCATAAGGCTACAGGAAGCGCAGCAGTCTGCGCCATATATCCCATTCTCTGTCCGGATCCCATTCCTGTTGCCGTCATATCCCCGCTCATCAGCATCCGTTGAATCATGCAGACCCATGTCAGTGTCTCAAGCATTCATTGTGTACGGGAATCAAAAGCCGGTCCACGCAGGGGCAAGCAGTTCCGGAAACCGGTTCAGTCAGTCATAAGCCAGGATTTTTCCCCGATATGCTTACAGCAGTATATGCAATGAAACCGTGCGCGGGTTTTATGCTTCCGGATCATCACCCATCTGTCAGACACTGCCATACGCATATCTGCCCCGGAAAATTTCCGTCAGTATACAGTCTCTTTCTGCCGGCGTCAAGAAAATACCATGACTGCATATTTTCACAACTGACAAAGGTCCGACCCTGTCAGAGCCGGACCTATACCTTCAGATGTTTCAGAGCCTGTTTTCATGTTTTCCAATCTTTGCTGTCCAACGGAAAGCCAGTGGATACACCCCGAATTCTACAAATGAGATTACAGCATACCTTGCGCACCGTACCGCCATGGCTGCCATACTCCCGTTTTCAAGGAACTCCCTTGAAAACGGGGCTTTCAGAAGTGTATTCAATCCCAGGAACAGGCCACCGCCGACGATCGTCCTGAGTACTGCACGCAGAATACTCTTCGTGTTTTCAAAGCGCACCCATTTTTCTTCCACAGTCAGACCGGTAACAAACCCGATCAGCAGGCCCAGTCCGGAAAAGTAATCCGCACTTTTGCAGAAGAGCACGCCAGGCAGTGCCAGCAGCAAGAGCATTCCGCGCTGCAGGACTGGATTGCTGATCTTTTTACTGAGCCGGGTTACAGCCGCAATGGATACAATGGCAATAAGCCAGCCGCCGAGAACGTCCGTAGGATAATGTGCACCGACTACCACCCTGGAAATACCGACCAGAACCGGGATCAGCACAGCCAGACACCATGCCCACTTCTTTCGTGTCTCATAGGCCAGAGACCCGAAAAGGGCAACCGCACTTGTTGAATGTCCACTGGGAAAGGAGTAGCCCTGTGCACTGATATCCATGATATCAGCGCCGGGTTCCACAACCCTCAGAATACGGATGCCTTCATGATCCATGTACGGTCTTCTCCGGATCACAACATTCTTCAGCATCGGGTTCCAGACTGCACTGAGAAGAATCATGGAACCGATGCGTTTCGCCAGTTCTTTGTGAAATCCCCAGTAGAGTATGCCCAGTATCAGTATCATGATCAGTTCTTCGCCGAACATGGACATCGCAGAGATGATGGAAATGGCTGTCTTTCCGAGATTTGCCTGCAGCCATTCCATCAGCTGCACTTCCACAGGAAGAAAGAAAGTGTTTCCTGTCAGAGTCATATATCTGCTCCTAACATTTCATGATTCCCGTCCGTTCCGGTACAGGGTAATTCTGTTTCTTTCTCCGCATTTCTCTGCTTTCCTGCACAGACTCAAAAAGTGGAGCCCATTCAGACAGGCAGGCTGCTGAACGGACTCCACATGCATTCTCACAATCAGTTTTTCGGTCAGTTCCGGTGCAGGATATGCAGGAAGCCTTTCGTCTTTTCCTGCTGATCCATGGAAATGTCCATAACCTGGTAGCCGGTCGCCTCAATAACCTTTTTCAGTTCTGATATGTCCAGCGCTTCCCCGGAAATGATTTCCATCATACCCGTCTTATGTGAAGAATGAACTTTCTGTACCGGAAAGGCTTCCCTCACAGCTGAATTCAGGTGAGATTCACACATTCCGCACATCATACCGGAAATCCTGACCTGTGTTCTGATCATACACTTACCCTCTGCTTCCTGAAGCTTTCTGATGGCAGGTACCATGCATGGGACAGCCGCCGCAGTTTTCCCCGCAGACCGGACGTCCCTGTTTCCGGTCCCGGATCAGCTTCCTGAGAACAGAAGCCAGGATCAGAAACAGTACGGCAGCAACAAGCAGTGTGCCTCCATTCTCTGAAATCCAATGAACCATGTTTCTCCCGCTTCCTGTCGTTTACGACATTCGGGTCAGTTTGCTGGCTTCCTGGTATTTTTTCACGAACAGCATATACACCATGCCGCCAAGCGCAACCAGCGCAGCAATCAGCCCGATGACGTTCATATTTCCTGTAAACAGACTGCCAAACTGATAGACCATCAGTGCAACCACATAGGCAAAACCGCACTGATATCCGATAGCAAACCATGTCCAGCCCGCATTGTTCATTTCACGCTTGATTGCACCAATGGCTGCAAAGCACGGCGCGCACAGCAGATTGAATACCAGGAAAGAGTACGCTGCAATTCCACTGAACGAAGCTGCAAGGTTTGCATAGGTCGCAGTACCTCCGTAGAGGATACCCATAGTGCCCACAATGTTTTCCTTGGCAATCAGACCAGTGATGGATGCCACAGTAGCCTGCCAGTTACCCCACCCAAGCGGTGCAAAAATCCAGGCAATCGCACTGCCGACACGTGCCAGGATCGACAGATCCAGTTCTTCCTCTTCCAGCATCCGGAAACCACCGTCGACGACACCGAACCGGGACAGGAACCATACCAGCACCGTGGACAGAAGAATAATCGTACCGGCCTTCTTGATAAAGCTCCAGCCGCGCTCCCACATGGACCGGAGCACATTCTGCAGTGTCGGCCAGTGGTACGCCGGCAGTTCCATGACGAAAGGTGCCGGATCGCCGGCAAAGCGCCGGGTCTTTTTCAGCATGATACCGCTGACAATAATGGAGAGCATGCCAACAAAGTATGCACTGGTAGCAACCCAGGCAGAACCGCCGAAGATTGCGCCCGCAATCATTCCGATAAAGGGAACCTTTGCACTGCACGGGATGAATGTCGTGGTCATGATGGTCATTCTGCGGTCGCGCTCATTTTCAATCGTACGCGAAGCCATAATACCCGGCACACCACAGCCGGTTCCGATCAGCATCGGAATAAATGACTTGCCGGAAAGCCCGAACTTCCTGAAAATACGGTCCAGCACGAAGGCAATTCGCGCCATATACCCGCATGCTTCCAGGAACGCAAGCAGGAAAAAGAGAACCAGCATCTGCGGAACGAATCCGAGCACTGCACCGACACCGGCAATGATGCCGTCCAGGATCAGCCCTTTCAGCCAGTCTGCCGTGCCCACAGAATCCAGCGCACGCTCCACAAGCACCGGAATTCCGGGTACCCATGTACCATATTCTGCCGGATCAGGCGCTCCCTCTGCACTCTTGTATTCCGTATTCAGATACTCCGCTGCAGCCGCCTCCAGTACATCCTTGCCCGTATCCGGATGTTCTTCCACTGCCAGAGTTTCCTCATCCTGAGTAAGATATGTGACCTGCGCATCATCCGGCGTCGCTTCCAGGAGCGCACTCACGTATGCCTGCGGATCCTCTTCATTCAGTTCCACGCCATACTCGTCAGAGAATGCTGCAAGAATCGCATCGGTATCCCCATACCGTTCCGCCGCTTCCTCATACTGTGCGGTTCCGTTTCCGAACAGGTGCCAGCCATCCCCGAAAAGCCCGTCATTCGCCCAGTCTGTGGCAGAAGTACCGATCGTGACCATGGAGATATAGTAAACCAGGAACATGATCACCGCGAAGATGGGAAGTCCCAGCCAGCGGTTGGTGACTACGCGGTCAATCTTATCGGATGTGCTCAGTGAGCCTTCCTTGTGTTTCTTGTAGCATGCACGGATCACGTCCGCGATGAATACATACCGTTCATTGGTAATAATGCTCTCAGCATCATCATCCAGTTCTGATTCCGCGGCTGCTATATCCGATTCGATATGTTTCAGAGTATCCGGAGCTATCTTCAGCTGTTCCAGCACTTTGTCATCGCGCTCGAACACTTTGATCGCATACCAGCGCTGCTGCTCTTCCGGCATGCCGTGTACAACCGCTTCCTCAATATGTGCCAG
>ONWQ01000164.1 GCA_900321565.1 uncultured Eubacteriales bacterium | reverse complement strand
TGATTTTCACGCTTGTTTCTCATGCTGGTCAGAATCAAAACGATAATGGTAACAATATAGGGTAACATCTTATACAGTTCTTTGACAGCAAGATTCATCCCGCTGGGAATATACATATGCAGAATGTACAGTCCGCCGAAAAGGATGGAAGCAAGCACTCCAATGTTTGGACGCCAGATGGTGAAAATAACCAGTGCAATGGCAAGCCAGCCACGGTCACCGAAAGCGTTGTTGGACCAGACACCGCTGGCGTAGTCCATAACGTAGTAAAGACCACCCATGCCGGCGATCATGCTGCCTGTGCAGGTTGCGACATATTTATACTTGGAAACATTGATACCTGCAGCGTCGGCCGTTGTAGGGCTTTCGCCAACAGCCCGCAGATGCAGCCCGGCCCGGGTATGCCTGAGCACGTATGCGCAGATCAGTGCGATGATAATGGCCAGGTAGGTAAGGAAACCGTATGACAGGAATATTTTCCCGAACCAGCCCAGATTGGCTGCAAAAGGCAGAGGACGGTGGAAATAGGAACTGGTGGCAGATAATGCGATCGATGGCACGGCACTGCCGGACAGCTTAATCAGAGAACCACCGAAGAAATTGCCAAGGCCAACACCAAAAGTCGTCATGGCAAGGCCTGTAACGTTCTGGTTTGCACGTAACGTAACCGTGAGAAAACAGTAGATCAACCCCATAAGCAGAGAACCCAGCAGGCATGATACCAATGGAATCAGAATGGCAGGCACTGCATGGATGGCATCGGGTGAAGGCAGGGACTGCTCATAGAGAAATGCGCCGATGACGCCGCAGATTCCGCCTACATACATAATGCCGGGAATGCCAAGGTTCAGGTTGCCTGATTTTTCTGTGAGAGTCTCACCGGTTGATCCGAAGAGCAACGGGATACCCTGCACAACAGCACGCGGTATAAAGGAGACAAAATCAAACATGTGTCTCAGCCTCCTTTGAAGAGTGTTTCCGAAGATGGATCTTATAGCCGATGAAGAATTCACTGCCGATAATAAAGAAGAGAATAATCCCTGTAAGAATATCGGAGAACGACTGATTCAGACCGAAGTTAGTGGAGATTTCACCGGCACCACGTTGGAGAATGACCAGTAATGCGCTGGTAAAGATCATAAAGAGAGGATTGAACTTGGCCAGCCAGGAAACCATAACCGCGGTAAAACCACGCCCGTCGACCAGGGTCGTTGTCAGGGTATGGTTCGTGCTGCCGACAAGGAGCAGGCCGCCGATACCACAGACAGCACCGGAGAGGAGCATGGTGCGGATGATTACCCGGGGAACCTTGATTCCCACATAATGTGCGGTTTTTTCACTTTCGCCAACAACGGATATCTCATAGCCGTGTTTGGAAAAATTCAGATAGATAAACATGAGAATGGTAATCAGCAGGACAACAACGACATTGAGCATGTATTTCTGGCCACCGATTACAGGCAGCCAGCCCAGTTCGGTGTTTTGATTGATGATGCCGATCTGGCCTGACCCCTTTGGGCTTTCCCATACCACGCAGAAATACGCGACAAGCTGTGTTGCCACATAATTCATCATGAGCGTGAATAGAGTTTCATTGGTATTCCATCTGGCTTTGAAATAGGCAGGGATGGCACCCCAGATGGCACCTGCAAGGATACTGGTGAGCAGCATGCAGATGATGATGGCCCAGTTCGGCAGCACGTTCTTCAGGAGAATCATGCATGCAGCACTGGCAAAACATCCCATCAGTGTCTGGCCTTCTGCACCAATATTCCAGAAACGCATGCGGAAAGCGGGTGTTACGGCAAGGGAAAGACACAGAAGCATGGCAATATTCTGCAGGGTTACCCAGAACTTGCGTGTCGTGCCAAAGGAACCATAGAGAATGGTCTGATAGATACTGAGCGGATTCTCGCCTGTCATGACAACACTGATCAGAGCACAGACAAGCAGTGCGATGACCAGAGAACAAAGTCTGATCCCCATGGCAGTCAGCCATGGAAGCGAGTCCCTGCGCGTAATATGAAGGAGGGGTTCCTGTGTTTTGTTATGCATGCTGATCTCCTTCGACCTTGGTCATCATTAGACCGATTTTGCGCTTGTCGGCACCGGGGCCTGGCACGATACCGCTGACTTTTCCCCCACAGAGAACGAGTATCCGGTCGGACAGAGCAAGCAGAACATCGAGGTCCTCACCGACATAAATGACCGCGACACCTTTCTGCTTTTGCTGGTTAATCAGATCATAAATCGTATAGGATGAATTGATATCCAGACCACGGACAGCATAAGCCGTCAGAAGGACGGTCGGAGCAGAAGTGATTTCCCGACCGACAAGGACTTTCTGGACATTCCCACCGGAAAGCCGGCGGACAGGCGTGTGGAGGCTGGGAGTCGATACCTTGAGTTCATCGACAACATTCTCTGCAACATTTTTTGGGGTCTGTCTGTCAGTGAATACCCCGTGACCGCTGCGGAAAGAGCGGAGCATCATATTGTCAGTCAGATCCATATTTCCAACCAGTCCCATACCAAGCCTGTCTTCCGGGACAAAGGAGAGTGCAACCCCCATCTGCTGAATGGACAGTGGATCTTTACCGATCAGTTCCTCATGAATGCCGCTGTCATCTATATAGCTGACAGAGCCTTCTTCCGTGGGCTGCAGTCCGGCAATGGCCTCCAGAAGCTCTTTCTGACCGGAGCCTGAGATGCCGGCAATTCCCAGGATTTCGCCCGAGTTCGCAGTGAAGGATACGTGATCCAGTTTAATGATTCCCTCTTCATTGCGGACTGTCAGGTCACGTACCTGAAGCCGTGGTTTCGGATTGACCGGTTCGGGACGGACAATATTCAGAGTCACAGAGTGACCGACCATCATATTGGTCATATCCTGCGCGTTAGTGGCCCGGGTAGCGACATCTGTAATATAATGCCCTTTGCGCAGTACAGCAACGCGATCGGATATAGCCTCCACTTCGTGCATTTTGTGGGTAATGATAATGATGGCTTTTCCGTCGTTACGCATGTTTCGCAGAACAGTGAAAAGCTTGTCTGTCTCCTGTGGTGTCAGTACCGCGGTTGGCTCATCCAGAATCAGGATATTTGCACCACGGTACAAAACCTTTACGATTTCAACAGTCTGTTTTTGTGAAACAGACATATCATAGATTTTCTGATTCGGATCGACCTGGAATCCATACATTTCACAGATCTGCTGAATTTTCTGTGTGGCGCCTTTCAGGTCCAGCTTACCCGGAAGCCCGAGTACAATATTCTCAGCAGCTGTGAGAATATCCACAAGCTTGAAATGCTGGTGGATCATACCGATCCCAAGGTCAAATGCATCCTTGGGAGAACGGATGATCACTTCTTTGCCATCAATGAAAATCTGACCACTGTCAGGAAAGTAAATTCCTGACAGCATATTCATCAATGTGGTTTTTCCACTGCCATTTTCACCGAGCAGAGCAAGAATCTCACCACGATAGACATCAAGATTTACATTTTCGTTGGCGACAACGGAACCAAAACGTTTTCCGATATTGCGCATACTGACAGCCGGTGTCTTAGATTCCAATGTGTTCACTCCTCTGTACTTGATGAGGGAAAAGAGAAAAGACTACAAAGGGCAGTGCAGCATGGGCTGCGCTACCCTTTGTAGTATCTGTTATGCGGTCACAGGTGAGGACAATCAGGTACCCAGCAGAGTGATGCCGTCGATGTCCAGATCGAAGTACGGGGCAGAACGATATTCGGACTCATGGAAATAACCGTCTGCAACCACTTCGGTTTCGCCCTGGAAATCACCCATATCATCCACATCGGCAAGATACGAATTCAGCGGTTCGCCGCCGACGGTGAAGGTGGAAACATCATACACATGGAGAGAACCATCCATCAGAGCAGCCTTGACTTCTTCGAGCTTTTCGGCAGTGCCGGCGGCGGCAGCTGCTTCATTGATTTCAGAAAGTTCAACAGAGCTGGATTCGATCGTTCCGGTCCAGTCATAGGGAATCTCTTCGCCGTTGGCAACAGCATTGATTGCAAACTCAAAGTAGGGTTCCCAGTTGATCCGGGAGGAAATAATGAATGTGTTGGGGCATGCAGCAACGGTTGAACCATTGTAGCTTACATCGGGGATTCCGGCGTCTTCGCAGGCGGTCGGTGCACCCATGGAATCTGCGTGCTGGGAGATCAGTTTGCAGCCACCGGCGATCAGGTTGTTTGCGCCTTCTTTTTCCAGAGCTTCATCATACCAGGAATTGGTGAAGGTAACATCCATGGT
>ONWQ01000360.1 GCA_900321565.1 uncultured Eubacteriales bacterium | reverse complement strand
CTCAAAGGAAGCCTCCAGGGACAACGCCGCACGGGAGTTATCATTCAGTCTATCATAGATGAGTATGAATCTTCCTGTGTCTGATAGTATCTTTTCCTCCTGTGTTTGATTATACCATGTTCACCATTATGTTGTCGTTCGTGGTACTATTCCCTGGGACCATATAAAGAAAGAGGGTTTTCAGCCATGATCGGAAGGCATGTCAAGCACCGTACATTCGGCATCGGTTCAATCATAGGAAATGAAGCTGGAAAAATCACAGTTGACTTTTCGGGGACAGTTCGCCTATTTCAATTCCCGGGGGCCTTCGAACGCTTCCTGATCACTGACGATGCTGTTCTGAAGAGCATGGTGGACGAAGCGATCAAGGAGAACGCGGCAGCAAGGAAAAAAGCGGAAGAAGAGCGGCGGATGGCTAAGGAAGCAGAAGAAGCGGCAGCGAGGGAAGCTGCTCGGATTGTTTCCAGGATTCCATTCCCGGTTCCGGGAAAAACGCATCCAGCTGAACACCGAGCGCAAGGCGATAGTGCCAGCGTCGCTTTTAAGTGCAATTTCTGCGATGGCGGCGCCAGCGCCACCTGCATTGGATTTCGCGGAAAGTGTTCTGATTCGATGATACGATACAATATCGAGCAAGCCAAACATGTATGGTGCTCAACAGGGTCTGTTTGCAAGAGCTATTATGACGGGCACATTGACCGCGCTGAATTGGCCGCATATCATGACCCAAACAGCTGGTATTCGGCGTGCTATGAAAGCAGTTTTTTCGACACCTGGTCCATGTCCGCAGGCATCTACCAAACAGGAGAGAATGCCGGAAAACCAATGCACTTAAACCGCATTCACAAGGGCAGCCTCGCCGTGATGACGACGCGCAAACCTTCCGATAAAGAATCGGACCGGTTCATATTTGCTGTGTTTTTGATTAAGGACGCCTACAGCGGTGATGATCAGGACGAAGGCACCGTCACAGCTGATCCCGTCTGGCGGATCGAATTGGCACCGGGTCAGGCGGAAAGAATCCTGTTCTGGAACTACTACTTCAATGAAAGAAAGCCCGAGAAGATCGTTTTCGGCAGTGGGCTGCACAGATACCTTACTGACATCGAAGCCGCCCAGATTCTCCGGGACATTATGTCCGTCAAAGGCGACGATTTTTCCGCCGCGTTTTTCACGCACTTCTGCGAAGTTAATGGCATTGATGCCAGGAATCTGAGTGCACCTTACGGCGCGCTGATGCGACGAGTCCCAGACAGCCAAAAATAATCGTGCGGGGTCCTATATCTGGAGAGCCTGCACAATTCACCTAACGGTATGCTGGAACTGTAACAAGGAGCGCAAAAAACCGAATCCTTGTGGAATACGCATGTTGATCCACTTTTATCCTGATCTGGTATTCTCAATCTGCACGCAAGAGGTGGCGAACAATGAGGATAATCCTGTCCAGAAAAGGCTTTGACAGTTCGTGTGGCGGATGTGCAAGTCCAATCCTTCCGGATGGCACGATGCTTTCGATGCCTATACCAAGCGATGGGGATGTTTGCGAATTTGATGAAATCCATTATGCTTCCAAGAGCTATGCAGATATCTGGTGTGAATTAAAGCCCTCAGGGATTCACATCGCAAGATGCCATTTGGACCCGGATATAAGAACAGGCATAAGGGAGAATCCAAAGGACTGGGTTCCTGCCTTTGGCCAGGTCAATCAGGCAGAAACGCATCTCGAACAGTTTAATATCAAGCAAGGCGATCTGTTTCTCTTTTTCGGCTGGTTCCGGGAAACGGAGTATCGAGGCGGCAAGCTGTGTTTTCGCCGCGATGCACCAGATATTCAGGCAATTTACGGTTATCTTCAGATCGGAGAGATATTGAGAGGAAGAGAGGCGGACAGATGCTATTGGCATCCTCATGCGAACCGTTCAGAGCCGAACAACACGATTTATATTGCATCATCCCACCTTTGCTTTGAAGGCGCTGACAGCGGGCTTCCTGGCTCCGGAACGCTCATATTCACCGAAGCAAGAGTACTCACTGCACCAGGGATGAGTCGTTCCAGATGGAAGCTAAATGGTATTTTCGGCGAAATACCGTTGTCCTATCATTACGTGGGTAGGGTCAAAGACGGATACTTTGACAGTGTCAAAAGGGGTCAGGAATTTGTTTTTGATGAAGACCCACGAGTAATAGAATGGGCCAAATCAATCATTTTTGGATCATGAAGATACTTTATATTGATTGACAACCACACTCGGCATCACGCCGGGATGAAGATGGATTCTTTGTGGAGAACGATGCGCTGGAAGAGCACATCAACTCTTAGCGGGAGTTGGCCTTTGGCAGAGAATCGCCAGTCCGCTTCTTCATGAACAATGAAGAGAGGCAGGACTCCGAAGACTGTTTGCAGT
>ONWQ01000295.1 GCA_900321565.1 uncultured Eubacteriales bacterium | reverse complement strand
CTGGGAGTTTGACTGGATCGGGGATTGACAGGCAGGTATACAGGTTCGATCATTCGTCCGTACAGCACATGTTTCCTCCGGAAGATTTGAGCAGGAGTTAAAAAGGGGCCGGATGCCTTTGAAAAGAAGGTATCCGGCCCCTTTTTATAACATGCTGGGAACGACAGAACTGGCATTTGGAATCATGACAGGCTGAGTGCTGTTGTATACCTGAATGGAATCATGTCATTTGCAGCAGTTTTTGCATATGCGGCTTCTCTGTGCATGGTTTCCACGATTTCTTTTTTGGATGCCCTGCCAAAGCGTTCAATAATCGCGTCCAGGATTTCCCTGTCTTCAGCCGAAAGTGCAGGATAGGCTTTGCTCTCAGCGGGGAGAAACCTGTAACCTGTTCCGTCACCCATATCGATTTCTTCGTAGTGGATTGTGCTTAAATCGATGATGGACTCATATGCGACCGGAACAGCCCCCATTGGGAGTGCGCGATACACAAGGCCGGAGATTGCATGCGCTCTTCGCTTAAAAGACAGTGCATCGGCGTACCAGAGCATCTTCATCAGCTTTACCAGATACAGGCCGGTCACCAACGGAGAGTTCGAGAAATAGTGGATCATATCCACGACGACATCCAGAGAAAGGGAAGCATTCCCGTTGAATTCTTCGAGCTGTCCGTATCGGGCATACCTGGCCATAATGGCGCTTTTCAGGTATAGATCATGATCCTGTTCAAACAGAGTCGTACCGGCTTCGAGATATTTTGAATAGGAGGCAGGTGAAAGGGAAGTCTTAACGGATTGCAGTAATTTCAGAAACCATTCAGGATCTGCATCGAGTTTCCGAAGAATGGTATCGTGTGCAATATCCTGCACCTGGTGACTTTCATAGCGTGTGATGGTCTTAGCCCCCCAGCCCAGGAGCAGACATAAGTCACTCTGGCTTATTCCATATCGTGCCCGGATTGCAATGATCTGATCGGAGGTCAGGAGTCCTTCATGGGTACGGTATGCGTTCTTCAGGGCAATGTCGTTTTGAGCAATCTGCTGTTCATCTGCATAGGTTTCATTGGCACGACTGCAAAAGAAATACATGGCGTCATACTCAACGGGTACACCCTTGAAGACATTTTTTTCGCGAATTGCAATCGTTTTGACCTCATGCTCCTCCATACAGCAAGTGCAAAGCTTTCGTTGTGTATGGATGATTCTCATAGTCTGCACCTCCTTATGGCTTCCGATAGGGGAACATATCAGGAGTAAAGGGAATTGCTGCATAGTGGAAAGACATGACGAAAGTCGTGTGATTTCCATATTCCGAAAGCAGTTCAACACGGATCTTGATGTAGACATCGCCTTTCCCGTTGTACACTTTCCCGAATTCCCGCATCTCGCTTCTCTTCGGAAAACGCAGGTCTTTTACTGTCTGCATGTATTCTTCAACAGTCAGCCGTTGAAGCTCCCGCTTCAGCGCGGTGACAGGATTCTCATCGGGGAATAAATCTGCTACAGTAAACTTATTTGTGTATCGCTGTTCTCTGTTGAAATCAACCTGACGCTCCTCCTGGAAGGTCAGCCTGGCACCATGCTGAAGGGCGTACCTCAAATCCTGCAAATAAGAACGAACCTCCAGCTCACTTTCGATTCGTGACTTTGTTTCCTGCACTGCTGCCTGCCTCCTGGAGAAATGGTATCAACTGATACCATCATATTCCAAACTCTGGGATTTGTCAAGGCGTATCATCCATGTCAGATCCAGACTGACCGTGAGATGCCCGCAGGACCCGACCAGCGCGCGGAACCCATGATTCAAGTGGAAAACTCAAAAGGAGACTGTCCCATGCATTTTACTGAAACTGTTTACAGAAACCCTTACTGGCCCACCTGGCCGCTTTTGCAGATCACCCAGGGCTGCACGCATAACGCATGCAAGTTCT
Organism: uncultured Eubacteriales bacterium; assembly: GCA_900321565.1. Taxonomy (GTDB): domain Bacteria; phylum Bacillota; class Clostridia; order Christensenellales; family Aristaeellaceae; genus UBA2943. Next base: position 1,263 of record ONWQ01000295.1, on the reverse strand, counting down.
GCACGATGTACAGGGATGTGCCCTTCAAAATGCAGCCCATGGAGTGGATCGAAGAAGATCTGAAGGAACTCCGGGTCATGGATCCGGATGCCCGGACCCTTCAGCTCCTCAGTGCGAACCCTCTGGCCCCCACGTATGACAGACTTGCGCCGATCCTGGAAAAAATCAACGAAGCCCTTCCGCATATGGAAATGATCTATGCTTCCACGCGCGTCACGGATATCCGCAATAAATCCGTGGAAGAACTCAGGAAACTCAGGGACATGGGCCTGAAGGAAATCTCCCTGGGCGTGGAGAGCGGGGATGACTGGACGCTGGAGCGAATCAACAAGGGGTATCACGCAGAGGATATCCTGGAGCAGTGCCATAAGCTGGAGGAAGCAGGCATCCGCTACTGGATGACCTTCCTCAACGGCGTGGCCGGAAAGGAACACAGTCAGGAGCACGCAATCCGCTCCGCCGAGATCTTCAGTCAGTGCAGCCCCATGGTTGTGGGCACCGGCGGACTGACGCTGCTCCCCGGGACCCCGCTCCTGGAAGAAGCGGAACAGGGAACGTTTACGCCGCTCAGTGAGCAGGAGATGCTGACGGAGCTGAGAACCTTTGTCGAGCACCTGACCTGTGACTGCGCCTTCATTACGCACCACACCATATCCGGCACCAATCTGACCGGCCCCAGCTTCCTTCAGCGCAAGGAGAAGATCCTTGCCGCACTGGATCATGAGATCCGGCACGGGGATCTGGACAGGATGGCCGCTATCCGCAGGACCAAGAGAACGCTGTAAACAGGCGGAATTCCGGAGGAACGGATGCATTTCTCTGAGGGCATGAGATGCCGTGAGGCAGCCCTGCCAGGAAAACAGCGCAAAGCCGCTGGCATGAACAGAGCATGCCAGCGGCTTTCATTTGGATGCAGCGTCAGATCCAGTTCAAGACGGTGAAGCTCCAGATGCCTTTTGAGGCGATGGGAGAAACCGGTGATCTGCATGCAGGACGCTTTATTTATTCAAAGCAGATATCCGACCGTTTTCCAGGCAGCGGCGCTTCGTCACCCAGATAGAAGGAGGCAAACCCGACCTGGTTGTAGCAGATATTCTGGTTGGCCGCAGAATTGCGGTACCACGGGTCATGCATGAGGCAGCGGATGCCGTATTCCGTGGGTGCCAGGGTCTGCACAATGACAATATGGTTCTCATTGTCTGTCAGGATGAGCTCTTCACGCCAGTCGCCGAACAGATCCGCCTTCAGGGTGGGGGTCTTCTT
>ONWQ01000018.1 GCA_900321565.1 uncultured Eubacteriales bacterium | reverse complement strand
TCATGGCAGAAAAAAGCACGTATGAGAACCGTGAGACAGTCATGGCCCGGGGCGGGTTTCAGCCTGAACCCAGGGCAGGTTACAGTAATGATATTTTTGGCATGCTCATCAGTGTCGGCCTGATCTTTGGTGGTCTGAGCGGGCGTATGGTCCTGCGCGGCACCGACAGCAGTCCGGCACTGGTTGTAGCCGGGTTCGCGTTCCTGGTCTGGGACATCATTTCCATGATCAGAAAAAAAAGCACCCTGCAAAAAGCAGAAGAGGAACGCTATGCCCGAAACAGCCGTATGTATGAGCTGGAAAAGAAAGCCGGGCAGGATGAGCGCAGTCTGTCCCAGCCGACAGCTGTGCGCATTGCCTGTGACAAGGGCCTCGCCGCTCTGGATTTCGGCCCGCGGCTGAACGGCAGCACCATGACCAGAAATGCCGCGGCCCGGGAGTATACCGGCAGTACAGACCGGATTCACAATATTGTCAGTTTCAGTAATCTGGACCTGACGGTGGTCTTCGATGCGGACCCGGCTGCCTCTGAGATTGTGCTCGATCTGTTCCGTGATAAGACAGGGATCGGCCTGGCTCTTCCGGAGAACGTGACACGGCTCCCGGAGGAGTCTGACTGAGAGGACGCCCGGTGGTCTGTACACCCAGGGCTTCAGAAAGGAGATCAACCATGTACGTAGGAAATGGAAACAGTTTCAGGGACATGCTGATGAAGGCACCGGGCGATTGCCCGAACTGCGGTGCACATCTCACCTTTGGCGATGCGGCAAAGCTGGCAAAGTCCCATGACATTCAGGACAATGTGGTGATGTGCAGTCAGTGTAATCATGTGTTTGAGGTGAACCTGGTCCCCGGGCAGATGAAGCTTACCCAGGATGTGACCGCGAAATATCCGCAGATCAGTCCCAGAAAGTCAGGCGGACTGTTTGGCAAGCTGTTTGGCAGGTGAAAAGGAGACCGTAACCGGTCCGAACGGAATGGATCCCCGGACGATATCCATGCGAGGTGCTTGAAATGAGGAAGCGTTGGCGCATACATGGTTTCCCCCTGACGGTACTGTTCCTGCTGATGAGCCTGCTGCTTTACGGCTGCAGCAGGGAACCGGAGTCAGTCTATACGCCCCATGACCAGGCGGATCTTGTGGAAGGGGATGTACTGGACGTGACACTGTCCAATGTACCGGAGGGGCACAACGCCTCGGAATTCCGGTGGACGGGCGACTTTGAGGGTGACCCGCTGACGGGCAGTGTCGCGATCACGAAACCCGGCAAGGGCAGTATTGACGCGACGCTGACTACGCGGGACTACTACTACCGTGAGGTTTTTCCCTATATCCTGTATCCCACGCCGCAGGTGTTCGAACTGTCTCCGGCCTCTCTGGAATTCGTCATGGACCTTCAGGGAATGGACGGGCGTCGGGCTTCCCAAGGGGCACAGCTGCGCGTTATTACCGATACAAAGACGGCAGGAACGGGCATGAAGATCAGCTGGACATCTTCGGACCCGGAGGTCGTAAGCGTGGGAGGCGGGCAGGGCCTGACCGCCTCAGAAAAACAGAGCATTGATATTCATCCTCTCGCACCGGGTACTGCGGATATCACCGCGCACTTCGGCGCTGCGGAAGCGACCTGCCATGTGACAGTGAAGGAAAAGACTGCCGAACCGTCCGATGTGCTCCAGGTACTGAGCCGCTATGCGGATCAGACACTGGGCGTGTGCGGAAGCTCTGCCTTTGTCTGCGCAGGGGACATCGGCTGTGAGGTGATGCCTTCCGGTCAGCCCGGCGGTGGCGGAAAACTGGCCGTGCTGGTAGAGCTGAATATGAACACGCTTCCCGACGACGGGAATATCACGGGCAGGTATAACTATGAAGAGCATATTTACCGGGGCTACGGCTTCACTTCGCTGCTGCCCGCGTCTGTCCGGGCAACCTCCATGGACGAGGTCAGCGAGCTCATCCGTGTCTCGGAAGGTGAGCGGGAGAAAGGCGCAGGCTTCACAGGCGGTGTCCAGGGCTGGGTGCGCGTGGTGAACGTGGAGCGCGTGGATGCACTGACCGGGGATGTGCTGGAGAATTACGGCACGTTCAGGGGACGGCTGGATGAGCATTACTGGGTCAGGGAAGATCAGGAAAATGTCACCAGTGACCTGCCCGGGGGATATCCTGTCATCAGCTGCCTCTATGATGCGATTGCCGGGTACTGGCTGAAGGAGTACGACAATGTTTCCTTTTACACCCGGTCCGATGACGGTATGCTCTATCGCTACCTGGGAAGTGGAACGGTGAAAATCCCGGGGGAGCTTGGGATCGGGAAGATGAACTGCAAATGGGTGGATGACGGAATCACCGGTTTCGAGGTCCCGGATGGTATTGATATTGTCTACTGGTACAGATGGAAAGACTACAGTTTCTGTGTCGCAGAAGGCTCCCTGGCGGAAAAGTACTGCCGTAAGCAGGAAGTGCCCTATGAACTGCTGAGCAGGTGATACGGGAAAAAAGGCAGACAGTTCTGCCAGAGTGCTGAAAGGAGACGATGGACTTGGCAAAGGCCTATACCACATCGACAGCGTCCGTGCATGTTCCGGTTACGCTGAGGTTTACCTGTCCAGGGTGCGGAAAGCCCAGCATTGTGAACAAGGCGGTCCTGCTCTCGTCGCAGGCAACGGTGCGCGGGTACAGCCCCAATGCGGCCAGGGCTTCTGCGCAGCAGAATCTTGCTTCCTCCGCGGAGGGACAGCTCAATACACTCATCCGTTCCCTGGAGCAGGGGGATATGAGAGTCCTGCTGGATCCATCCGGAAAGAACATCAGCGGGAAGGTCCTGTGTACACACTGCGGGCTGCGCCAGATCGCGGATATCCCGGGCAAGCGCAGGACACTGTACCCCCGGGGCTTTGCGTGGATCATGATCGGGCTGATCTGTGCCATCCTGTTCGTGTTCGCATTCGTAGTGGCGCGGCTGTCCCAAAGCGGATCTTCCACGGTTTCCCCGGCACTGGTTTCCGCCTTTGAGCTGCTGTGTATCGCTGTGGTAGTGGCAGTCATTGCCGTGAACCGCATCAGGTCAGGGAAGGCTTATTCGGACCCGGCACAGCTGGCGAAGCGTTACCGCAGCGTTCTGAACCCGCACATGGAAGCTGTGCTGATGCCAGGTGCCGGCAGTGTGATCCATGTTGACATCCCCGGAAAGAAACAGAGCGGCACATGATTCTGTGGGAAAGCTGCCGGGACACAGAAGGACCTTTGAGAGCCTATACGGACGGGAGTGATCTCATGAAAAAGGTTTTTGCAGTCATTCTTATACTGCTGGCGTTATTCGCCCTGCATGC
>ONWQ01000267.1 GCA_900321565.1 uncultured Eubacteriales bacterium | reverse complement strand
CCCGGGCCTTCGTCACGCTGCGCGGCCACAGAAGTCGATCCGGTCAGCGGCAGGCCATGGATCGGGATCGTGCATGATGAGAATGCGCGTTTTCTTCGTGGCGTTTCCGGAAACGCCGGTGTATTCATGCCGTTATGTGACGGTATCCGTTTTTCAGAAATGCTTGCCTGCATGGGGAAAGATTATCTGAGCGAACATACGCTGCGCCAGGCCATCCGGAACTATACCCCCGGACAGGAGCAGCACAGAGGACTCGGTTTTCACCTGGCCGGCACACCGGACTGCTTTTTCAGCAATCAGGTACCGGATGCCTGTTTCGGGCATACCGGTTTCACCGGCACGTCCCTGCTCGTGGAGCCGGACAGCGGTCTGTGGGTACTGCTTCTGACCAACCGAGTCTATCCGACCCGTGATAATGACAGGCTCTTCCCGTTCCGGCGCAGGCTGCATGCCGATGTCTGGAGGGAATTCCAGACCATGCATACATAACACTCGATATGTGAAAAGGCGTAAGAAAAGTGCTTCATCCCATTGAAATCAGTGGATGAAGCACTTTTCATGTATAGAGTTCTTGCGGCATGCTTGCACTTATACCCCGGAGAATTCCTCCTTGAGTTTTGCATACATGACTTCTCTGGGTGCCTCCCTGCCTGTCCACAACGTGAAATTAATGCATCCCTGATTGGTCAGCATGCCCAGCCCGTCAATCGTTCTGGCACCGCAGGCTCTGGCACGGGTAAGGAACACCGTGTCCACCGGATTGAACACCACATCACAGACCACCATGCCCGCCTTCACATCCCCGAACTCAATATCCGGGCATGCATCCGACTGCGGCGCAAGACCGACACAGGTAGCATTGATCAGGATCTCCGTATCCTCAGGGATTCCGGCCGTCCCCTGCCACGGGAGCCAGACTGCCCGGGCCGCCGTATGCTCCGTGATCGTCTGAGCCAGGCTTATCCCACGTACTTCATTACGGTTGATCACATAGATTTTTCCTGCCCCGGCAAGAGCACATTCCACACCAATGCTCCTGGCTGCACCGCCGGCTCCGAGCAGACAGATCACGCGGTCCTTCAGCGCCACATGCTCTTCCTGAAGCGACTGCACAAACCCCTTGCCGTCCGTGTTTTCACCGAACATCGTACCATCTTTGCGGCAGACCACCGTGTTCACTGCGCCAATGACCCGCGCTGCTTCAGAGAGCTCATCCATATATTTCAGAACATGGATCTTGTGCGGCATGGTCAGATTCACGCCCCGCATATGGAAAGCACGCACACCGGCCATGGCTGCATCAAGATCTTCCGGCAGTACCCGGATAGTCATATACCGGTAATTCAGTCCGGCATGCGCAAACCCCGCCTCTTCCATGACGCCTGTCGGGTTCCCGTCCACGGAATCCCCAAGCACGCCGACCAGCTCAGCACGGTAATTTTCTCCATCCGTATCAGCTCCTTTCCTGTCGCTCCCTTTTATTTTCACTGTATTCCTGCTGTGTTTGTCCGGTTGCCCATGGCATACAGTCCAGGACAGCATTGCCTTCCCCGGGGACCCATGATTCCCGCTTCTGTACATACAGGATTGCACAGAAACATGAGCGATCCCTGCATAGGACAGAAAAGCCATTCATGGGTTCTGGTGCTGTGTCCGATCCGGATGTTCTCATGCGTTCAGGAAAATTGTACCCGGGAGAGAATACACAAGCAGCACCAATCTGCGCATCCCCGCCCTGGTTCTGTGCCTTACAGGGTGGCTTGTCCTCCGGAAACAACAAACGGCTGAGAAGTCAGGACTTTTCAGCCTTTGTTTCTCAGCCGTCTTGCAACACGCTTTTAATTATTCTTCTTTCCCGCGCAGTGACGTGAGGACCGCTTCAGCCATGCTTTCCGTGTCCTTGTCGCATTGTGCTTCATGCAGCACGGGCTTTTCCCTGAGTTCCAGAATCTGCTGCGGTACAGGCAACCGGCACAGGTTGTGCAGAATGTCCGAGCACGCGAAGGCATCCAGATGCCTGACAGCAGTCTGGCCCTGAAGCACAGCGGACACATCCGGCGCAAACTTGAACGGACTTGCCGTAGATACAATCACGCTGACTGTATCATCCCCTGTTTCCCGCCGGTAATCGCGCAGCACTTTGCTGGCCACCGCTGTATGCGGGTCCATCAGATATTCATACTCAGAAAAGATGGCGCGGATTTCCTGCCGGGTTTCGGCATCGTCCGCACAGCCCGCGGCAAAGATCGATGCCAGCCATTCACGGCGCTGCTCACCGACAGAATAGCTGCCACAGTCATGCAGCAATTCCATCCAGGTTTTCACCAGACTGCCATCACGGTCCGCGGCTTCATACAGAAGCCGTTCCAGATTGGAAGATACCAGGATATCCATAGAGGGTGAGATGGTCTTGTAGAAAAGTCTGTGAATGGAATAGATCCCGGAGGCGAAGAATTCAGTCAGAACATCATTCCTGTTGCTTGCACAGATGAGCCTGGCAACCGGCAGTCCCATACACCGTGCATAATACCCGGCCAGGATATCCCCGAAGTTTCCGGTAGGCACCACAAAATTGACAGGCTCACCAAGGGCGATCTGTCCGTCCCGGAGCAGGTCAGCATATGCACTGAAATAGTATACGATCTGAGGAACCAGACGCCCGAAATTGATCGAGTTCGCAGATGACAGAACCCGGCCTTCCTCGCGCATTTTTTCAACAAACGATTCTGAACCGAACAATGCTTTCACACCGGTCTGTGCATCATCAAAATTGCCATGCACCGCAATCACATGTGTATTGTTCCCGTCCGTTGTCGTCATCTGAAGCTGCTGGATCTCGCTGACGCCGTCCATGGGGTAGAACACCGTGCAGCTCGTGCCCGCCACATTCCGGAAGCCTTCCAGTGCGGCTTTCCCTGTATCCCCGCTTGTTGCCACCAGGATGGCAATCTCCCGGGTTTCACCGTTCTTTTCCTGTGCGCACTTCATCAGGTGCGGCAGAAGCTGCAGTGCCATGTCCTTGAACGCCAGCGTCGGACCATGAAACAGTTCCAGAATATGTGTCTTATCCGTAAGCGCATGCAGCGGCGCAATCTCCGGATGGTCAAACTTTCCCGTATAGGCCGCATGCACGCATGCCGCGACCTCGTCACGGGTATAGTCTTCCAGATACAGGCTCAGAATTTCCACTGCCCGCTGCTCATACGTCATATCTTCCATACGCCGCAGCAGTTCGTCATTCACCTGCGGAAACATGGAAGGCACATACAGACCGCCATCCTCTGCAATTCCCGCCAGGATGGCCTGGGAGGCCGTAACACACGCACCACCACGAGTTGAAAAATATGACATGGTATCCCTCCGGAAAAAAAGGGCGGCCGTTCCGGTCCGCCCCGAGATTCTATCCTGCTTTACGCAATCAGATACTTCTTTACAAAGTCCGGCATCGTATCAGGATCAGCACTGACAGACAGAACAAACTGAACGTTGTGCTTACTGCTGAGTTCTTCCATGGCTTCGAACAGCCATTTGGATTCATTCAGGTCGGTTTTGCAGAGTTTCATGAAAGCATCAATAAAGATGACACCCACGTCAAAGTTCTGGCTGAGCATGCCCGACAGGAATCCCACAAACATCTCAGGAGTATGGACATGGTATTCACCCGCATTGATGAAACGAACCTTGTGATCGATATCAAACATGTACCGATTGTCATCATCCAGGAAAATCACATCGCTGGAACCTTCGTGAGCCGCTGCATTGGTCATGTCAATCAAGCGTTTAGTTTTGCCGGATCCTTTTTTTCCTCCGATAATCTGAATCATGGGAACCGCCTCCTCGTATTTCATCAGGCCACCTGATTTCATTATATCTGATTTGATAACGGTTTGCAAGTCACTTGAAAACTGGTCCTGCATTAAGGACCGAAACCGGTCCTGTGGCAGGATTGAACCGGAATCATGCACCGGCTTCAGTCTGGCATGCAACCAGGGTGGCATCATAGACGCCTTCTATATTCAGCATACCAGCCACCAAATCCTGCTTATTGTCCAGACGAACTTCCACGGTCATTTCCGCACCGGTTCTGGTCACGGTCTTGGACCGCAGACGACGATACTTGATCATTCTTCTGAGCTGTTCATTAATATCGTATTCCGCCGCTTCATCGTAATGCACAACAAGCAGGTAGGTATTCGGGTTCTGGAATTTGACAAAATTGAGCAGGAACAGAATCAGCGCAATGCCAAGGGCAACGCAAAGTGCAACAATATACAGTTCCGCACCCAGCAGAATGCCCATGGTCAGTGCCCAGAACATGTATGCGGTATCCATTGGCTCCTTGACCGCTGTACGGAAACGTACAATGGACAGAGCACCGACCATACCCATGGAAAGCGAAATATCACTCTTGATACACATGACAACCGGGGTTGTGATCAGGCACAGCATGATCAGGGTCAGGGAAAAATTCGGGCTGTAGAGTACTCCGCGGTAGCACTTCTTATACGTAAATGCCACCACCAGACCAACCAGAAAGCCCATAACCAGCGCAATCAGAACCTTTGCAGGCGTCAGTGCAGCAAACTGTTCTGAAAAATACTGGGCGAGGTTGGAATCGGACCGAAGGATGGATTTGGCGCTTACGGTCTCCGCCATTGCTTGAGTCATAGGTCTGCCTCCTTGTTTTCTTATACGGCATCTTCCGGCATCACAGGCCGTTCGCCGAAGTACTTCAGCATTTCATTCTGATTCAGGGAGAATGCGTCCTGAATGTATCCCCAGAGCAGGTTCGGCCGCTTTTTCAATACATTGCGCAGACGCTCAATCCGTTTTTCCCAGTATCGGTATGCGCCATCAGACGTTGTGGGCACTTCAGAGATGACAAACGGATCATTCTCTTCGCCCCACCTGGCCCAGTGCAGTGTCATTTCCGGTGTGATCTGCTGCACCAGCGGTTCAAGCACACTCAGCATATGCTCGGTGGTGAACGTCTTGAAAATATCCCCCAGTTTGGTCAGAAAACGGTCCTTGTACTCCGGTACGGTCAGAAGCTTGAGCAGGATGGTATTGTCAATCAGCTTCTGACCCATACCCTTGGCCTTGGTATAGGACTTCGGACTGTCAAAGGTTGAACTGTACAGACCATAATCCGCATCATACCAGAGCCATTTCCACTTTGCGCCTTCCTCGCTTGTACGATAAAAGCGCAGGTTACCGATGTCTGAGTTGCCCACAAACATTTCCAGTGCGATATACTCGAAATAGTTGTCCACATCCACACGGTCAAGAATGTACTGCAGGTCTTCCGGATTCTTGGCCGGATTGCTCTCCTTGATGTGTGAGATCATGCTCCGGTATTCGCGCCGGACATCATTGGAACCGGTCTTCAGGGATCCGTTGGCTTCCAGGATTGTAACGCCATCCGCATCATCCAGGCTCAGACCTTCGTGCTGGGCAACAAAATACTTGTCCACACGCTCACGCATGTTCATATGTCCCCAGTAGATCCCGTTGATATAGACCACCACCGGGTTCCACGCCTGGTGAATCACCTGCGTACCATAACTGTCCAGAAGCCGGGACTGGAAGCCGTCCAGAAGTCGTGTCCACATGCAGTCATTGCCGCTGTTGCGCAGAACAAATGATTTATACTGCGTATACTCGCGGTCGTCAAACAGGGCTGCATTGAAATACTTTTCCCCATAGAGCGACCGGGCACGGAACTTCATGGATTTCTGCGGCATGTCCAGTGAATAGGCGCCCATCAGCGAGAATTCCTCGTCCTGGTTCAGGACCTGGGTCCCGTCCAGCAGATAGTACTCCACATGCCCGAGCTTTGCAATCTTGGATTCCTTTACGGCACGGTAAATGGTGTTCGGGAACGGCAGAACACCGGGTTCCTTGACCACACTGTCCCCGACTGTCAGCATGCCATTCACAGGATTATACAGATTATCCGGGTCTGTGACCACAGACACAATCGGCAGTGTATGGTATGCATTGATGAAATAAGTACCTGTGGTAATCGTGGAAGGCTCCATGATCGGATTATCCGGGAAGGCCCGTGCACGCAGTACTGTCGTGAAATTCAGTTCCAGCGTTTCCCCATGGTATACCGTGGAGGCAAGCGTTGGAGTCGAGCCGTCCGTCGTATAAGTTACGGTTGTGCCCTCAGGTATGACAAACCCGGTCTGGACTGTACTGTAATGCAGTCCCGGTTCTATGATCAGTTCCGGCGCCGGTGTATACCCCAGAAAACCATCCGTTCCATTGGCAGCACCTGGCGTTGGCTCACGGTAATAAAAAAAGCCGGCCAGGCCATCCGTGCGGCCATAGGATATATCTGTCGGTATCAGCGGCAGCACAATCTTGTCCAGCACAAACCCTGTCGGATCACTGAGGCAGATTGTCTCCTCGCCTGCACGCCGGATCTTGAATCCGGCATGCAGACTGGAGGCTGTCGTGTCATCGGTTTTCCGGTCACAGAATATAACCCTGTATTCACCAGGACCGATCATGGTCCCGGCAGGAAACTGCCATTTCCTTGCACGCTGAATGTTGTCAGACAATCCATACCCGCTCAGATCCACCGGGCTGGAAGTGGAATTGTACAGTTCAACCCAGTCCACCAGCGGACTGTCCTGATAGACTGACGTGGAGTGATTGCTCGCCATGACTTCCGTAATGAAGACTCCGAGCGTGTTTCTCTGACGCATGGCCTGATCCGCACCGGCTATGTCTTCATTGCTCCGGCCTGGCGTAGCCAGAGAGTGAATGCTGAACGTACCGTCGGCATCCCTCGCATACGAGGAATCCGCCGGGATATTGTCAATCGTCACACGGTCCACAAGATGGCCATATCCATCTGAAAGGACGATCGTATCCCGCTCTGCACTGATGCCAAAATTGGTATGCGGGATGATGGTCGGGTCATCACGACGGTCTTTCTTGGAACAGAACACCAGGTAATACCCATGCGGTGCCACAACCGCGTCCTGCGGAAAGCGCCATTTCAGCGGTTTGGTCTCATTATCACTGAGAGCATAGTTGTTCAGGCTCACCGGCTGGTCTGTCGTATTGTACAGTTCGATCCAGTCAGTGTACTCACCATCCTCGTCCGGGAGTCCAGAGCGTGCACTGGGCATGACTTCATTGATCACCAGAGCGCCAGCCGTTGCCATGGTCGCATTCCGGTACGCCTGATGCCCCGCTTCCGTGTTCTCATAGCCCGGACTGAAATAGGGAACCTCCGCAAACTCACCGTCTTCCAGCAGTGCATAGCTTGTATCGCTGGAAAGAATCCGGTAGGTCACACTGTCAATCTGGAATGCATTGGGATCATACAGATAAACCGATTCTCCGGAAGAGGAAAGCTTGAACCTTGCATGCAGCGGGGCGCCGCTTTCCACACGGTTGGTATTATCACAAAATACAATCACTCTTCCATCGGGCTGCAGGTCCATGTCAGGGAACAGGAACTTGATGGATGTACCTTTGTCAGAAAGCCCGACACCCTTAAGATTGATGACATTCTCCGAACGGTTCCACAACTCGATCCAGTCGGCATAATTCCCGTTTTCATCCGGAACGGATGTATGGTTGCTTGCCATGACTTCACTGATAACCAGGCCGTTATAACGTTCATCCCGGACCGCTGCCCCGGATACCGTTCCATCCTCTGTACCAGTTGTATAAATGGCTCGCTTGAGCGGTTCCAGCGGGGATACCGCAAGAATTCCGGCCAGAATCACCAGCGCCAGCACAGCAAACAGGATCAGCTGTTTTCTGCCTTTCCTGGGCTTTTTCTCGGTACCGATATACGGCTGCATTTTCCGTGTGGATCGTCGTCCTCGATCGTACTGAGACATGGCAACTCCTTTCTGCCGTTGTTCCCGGCTTCATTTCTGTTTCAGTATCCGCGCGCCGTATTCCGGCAGACGGATACCGCATTATACCCTACTTTTCCCCGGTTCCCAAAAATATGGGCAATTTCTTACATGGACTGTTCCTGCACAGCGCCACTGTCAGCTTCCTCCACCCTTGATGTGATGGTTCTCGGGACAAACCCGGAGAACTCAGTCCGTCCGGGCTCGCTTTGAAGAGCAATCCCGCCGCCATGCTCTTCCAGGGTTTTCTTCACAATATACAGTCCCATACCATGGCCTTTGGCTTTCCCGGTCACGCCTGCCTGGAAGATCGATTTCCGGTTCTGCGGCGGGATCATGGGACCATTGTTGGAAACGCTGAACCTGTATGTCTTCAGGTCTTCCGTCAGTGTTACCCGGAGCTGTCTGTCCGTATCCATTTCAGAAAGCGCATCCATGGCATTGTCAATCAGGTTGGAAAGCACCTTGCACATTTCCCAGCCCTGCATGGGAAGATTTTCCCATCCGCTCCGGATGTCCAGGTGCATCGTGATCCCTGCCTGTTCACATGCCGCCAGTTTCACCTGAAGCAATGCATTGACGGCTGCGTTCCGGGTTTTCAGTACTTTACTGACACGGGCAATCTGTCCGTATACACGTTCAATATACTGATTGGCTTCCTGATACTCCTGCATTTCCATCAGGCTGAACACCACCTGCAGATGATTCAGAAAATCATGGCGCTGGGCCCGCAGTGTATTGTTCAGATTTTCCATGTCCTGCATGGTTTTTTCCATTGCATCGGCCTGATCCATCAGTTTTCCGGCAGCCATTGCGTCCCGGATATCGGCAATCGCACCGCTGGCAACCACCAGGGCGGCCCCGGCCGCAAGAATCCGCAGCGGAGTCAGGTTCGGGCTTTCCGGTTGTGACCAGAGCAGATATGCCAGGATAAACAGCATCAGCAGCGCCTGGATTCCATTGATGGCAATGGAAAATGCCGCTGTTTTGCGCACATTCAGGTTCATCCGCATGCTTACTGCTCCTTTCCGTCGCGCTTTGCCTTCCGTTCACGGATTCCGGCTTCCATGCCCATGTCCGTAGGCTCATAGTACACATGCCCCTGAAGCCCTTCCGGCATATAATTCTGGCGCACCCAGTGGCCTGGAAAATCATGCGGGTACAGATAGCCTTCCCCGCTGCCGATCCGTGCCGCTCCGGCATAATGTGTATCCCGGAGTGCAACCGGGACCGCTCCGAACCCGCCTTTTTCCGCATCCGCGAAGGCGCGCCCGACTGCCACAGTCACTGCATCCGATTTCGGGCTCTCACAGACCGCAATCACAGCCTGCGCTATGGAAAGCCGGGCTTCCGGCATGCCGACCGTGTCCAGTATGGTCCCGGCAGCCGCAGCCAGCTGCATCGCCTGAGGGTTCGCCATGCCCACGTCTTCACTGGCATGAACCATGATCCTGCGCACGATCAGATGCGGGTCCACGCCCGCATAGATGAGCCTGGCAAACCAGGCCAGGGCTGCATCACTGTCCGAACCTCGCATGGACTTGCAGAACGCGCTGAGCATATCATAATACAGGCTTTCATCACACTGAACCATGGGCTTCTGGATGCTCTCCTCAGCCACTTCCAGGGTCAGATGAATCACACCGTCTTCCGAAGCCGGTGTGGTCAGTACGGCCAGTTCCAGCGCGTTCAATGCCGCACGCACATCCCCGCCGGCGGTATGTGCAATATGTTCAAGCGCACGGGGTTCTGCCGCAATGCGCATCTCTCCGAACCCGCGTTCCCGGTCATGCATCGCGTGCTGCATGGCACGGATGACGTCTTCCTCCCCCAGAGGCTCAAAACGGAACACCCGGCATCTGCTGACAATGGCCGGTGTCATGGAGACCATGGGATTCTCTGTTGTGGAACCGATAAAGCGTATGATCCCGCGTTCAATTGCCGGCAGGATGGAGTCACTCTGTGCCTTGCTCCAGCGGTGGCATTCGTCCAGCAGAAGAAGTGTGGACTTCCCGGCATACCGCCGCTGTTCCTCTGCGCTGCGTATGACTTCCCGGACATCGGCCACGCCGCTGGTCACAGCATTGAGCTGAACAAACTGGCTGCTGGTCTGTCCCGCAATGATCGATGCCAGTGTTGTTTTTCCACAGCCCGGAGGGCCATAGAAGATTGAAGAAGTCAGGCGGTCAGCCTCGATTGCACGGCGCAGAAGCCGGCCACGGCCGACCAGGTGTTCCTGACCGATAAACTCATCCAGGCTGCGTGGACGCATCCGGTCCGCCAGGGGCGAAGACACGGAAGCGGCCGCAGCCATGTCAAACAAATCCATTCCCTTATTCCTCAGTTCAGTCCTTCATCCCCGCTCACATAATCGCAGGAAAGAACATCTTCCGTGCGGATTTCCATGCGCTGCGGCGGTCTGAGTACATAGATCCTGACCCTGTCCGTCTCCATGGCTTCCACCACGACCTTGCCCTCATGCATCTCACCATCCGGACCAATCCAGATCATGCGGATCTCCCGGTTATGGTCCAGGGAATAACGCAGAAACCGTTCCATACCTACTCCTTCCGGCGATAGATGCATACACTGGCATTCTCAAACACGGGTTCGAACAGCATACGCAGGCCCGTCTCATCCACCGTATAATCCTGGCGTTCAAAGGAGGAAATCATCACGTACGTTACGCCATACCGGTCCAGTACATCCGTGTTTGTCTCCGGATCAGCCAGAAAACGCGCTATATCCCATTTCCGCTCGGTGGTATCGATCCCATGCCAGTA
The DNA here is from genome assembly GCA_900321565.1 of uncultured Eubacteriales bacterium. Taxonomy (GTDB): domain Bacteria; phylum Bacillota; class Clostridia; order Christensenellales; family Aristaeellaceae; genus UBA2943. Next base: position 8,186 of record ONWQ01000267.1, on the reverse strand, counting down.
CAGCCACAGGTCCGGCCCGCATACAATGTGCCTGCCACCAATGGAAATCACCGGATTCAGATGCTGGGTTCCTGTCAGAAAGACAGCATCCTCCGGGGTTTCATCCCGGACATACTCCCCGGCTTCCACACTTGCCCGGTCAAACGCCACATAGTCAGAAACGCATTCGCGCCAGAGTGTAAGCCCTGAGGAGAGAAACAGCACAATGCAGACCACGACTCCAAGCAGCGGTCTGACCCTCAGGCCCTTCATTCTGCGCCAGATCACGGCCGCATAATCAGCCGCCGGCATGCACAGAAGCAGCCAGGCCAGATAAAACAGCTTGTTATTGTCATACTCATTGGGCTGGAACCGGATCAGTTCCGCTGCCAGGATCACCGGCAGTGCCATGGCATACACCGCGCGCCAGGATGGTCTCCGTTCCAGGGCAGCACCCAGTACCAGCAGAAGCGGAAGACCGATATTCTTCAGATAGAACCAGAAATAGAAGTCACGCATTCCATTCCCGCCCGGGTTGTTCACCCAGTTGAACTGGAACGTCAGGAACGATGCATGCTCGCCGCCCTGGAACACCTGACGGAACGTAAACAGCACAAGCTGCGGTACACTGATCAGGGCAGCGAGAAGCCCATAGCCTGCATACTGCAGCAGCACTCTTTTCCTCTCCTGTATATGAATCAGATCATAGACCATACGTCCCAGTGACATCAGCGCAAGCGCCAGAAACGAATGCGTATGGATCATCGGCAGCATGCCGCCCCAGATGCCGAGCAAAAGCGTCTCCCGGGTATGCCTGCCTGTTTCCGCATGCCCGCGCCAGTCCCATAACAGTTCAATGCACGGAAGCACCATGCAGTACCCGCCCAGCAGGGTCCGCTGGGGAATCAGCAGGTCTGCAATCAGGTTGGACCACCGCAGGTTATTCGGGTCCGGCTGATTGGTCGGTGTCTTATAGTAGCCTGTCAGAATATTGTTCAGGCGGGAGAGTACAGTCAGGGATCCATCCCATTCATAACCCGCCGCCTGATCAAAATCGTACAGAAATCCAAGGCCACCATTGAGAAAAAACAGCAGTGTTGCCAGAACGGCTGCCTTTCTGCTGCCTGTCATCTCACGTCCGAGGATCAGAACTGCACTATAGAGAAGCGCCATCATCCAGGTCCCCGGTACCACGGTACTGGCCTGAAGACTCCATCCGAACAGATACAGGGTTGTGGACAGTGTGTCCATCAGGAACGGATAGGACAGCTGCTGGCCACTGCAGAACGGATAATCCGGCGGGAACGGATGGTTCTTCAGTCCGGTAATAATTGACAGATGCATGGGCAGGTCACCGTATGTCGACTGTCCCACATGCCAGGCCCCGTCATCTGCCACCCGTACATTATGCGTATACTGCAGATATCCGCCCAGAATGGTCAGTGGCAGGGCTACCAGAAGCAGCTGCCTGAGCAGGCGTGTTTCCGCCGCGTCCCAGCCGGAAACCGGTGTGCGGTCCCTGCCCAGAAAGCCTGCGGCAACCGTCAGTACGAGCGGCAGCAGTGCGGCAAGGTGTGCTGTCTTTGTAAAGCCGAAGGCCATGGCACACAGCGCCGGGAACCACATAAGCAGAAGCAGTCCCAGCGTACTCCCCATCCATGCACGCACAACAGGACTTTTTTTCGGAAGCAACCAGCGCACCACCAGCAGGCCGGCAGCCTGATACAGGCACAGATACAGTCCTGCGAGCATGACACGTTTCACTTCCTTCTGCAATCCAAATTCAGATCTGACGGGCAATCTGCTCCAGCCTGCGCAGGCGGTGGTTTACACCGCTCTTTCCCACAGGCGGGTCCAGCAGTTTCCCCAGTTCTTCCAGGGACAGTTCCGGCCTCTCCAGTCGCAGGCGTGCAATCTCCCTGAGCGCAGGCGGCAGTGTGGAAAGCCCCTGCTCGATGGTAATTTTCCGGATGGCTGCCAGCTGCCGGTCACTGGCATTCAGCAGCCGTTCCGTATTGTGTTCATCACAGTTTGCTGCACGGTTGACATTCCCGCGCAGCTGTTTGGTGATCCGGATGTTCTCCATCTTCATGACAGCGTTATGTGCACCCATAAGCGCCAGAACATCCGCAATGGTCTGTGCACTTTTCAGATACACCACGGTTGACTGCCTGCGGACCCGGTCATGTGCTTCAATCCCGTTATACTTCAGCATTTTCTGCACAGCCTGTGTCAGATTCTCATCCCCGGTCACCCATTCCATATGATAGCTCTTTTCCGGTCCGGTCATGGACCCGCACCCAAGAAAGGCACCCCGCAGAAAGCTCTTACGGCAGCACTGACGTGAAAGCGACACATGCGGCGTCATTCTCTTGAGGGTCATGGTCCCGTCCGCAGAGGTTGTCATCATACTGAGCTGACTGAGCAGTTTCGGTGCATCCTCACCATCGATCGTGATCACGCAGGTTCTCTGTCCGCCAAGGCGCTGGTGCTCCACCACATGCAGGCTTGGCGACAGATGCAGAAACTGTTTCAGCATCTGATAAATCCTGCGTGCCAGCGGCAGACTGTCCACCTGATACGTAACCGAAAACCTGCCCCCGCCCAGAAAGCCCAGGGATCCGGAAGTCTGAGTCAGTGCACTGAGCTCTGCCAGCACACAGCACTCCCGTTCCGGACTGATCCGGTTCAGTTCCTCACAGACGCTCTGTGAAAACGTGCGGTTTTCTGTCATCCGTTCAATCCATCTCCGTACCGTTCTTCCAGTGGGCCTGTTCCAGGTCCACATCTCTGTGCGTGATGACTGTCTGATATCCCAGTTCCATCAGGTGCCGGCCAATGGCTTCGGTAATGGCCACTGAACGGTGTGCACCGCCTGTGCACCCGATGGCAATCACAATCCTGCGCTTTCCCTCGCCAATGTACTGCGGCAGCAGGAAATCCAGAAGACTTGTCACATGGTCCATAAACGTCCGGGTCGTTGCATTGTTCATCACATAATCCCGGACATCCGCGTCCATCCCCGTATGCCGGCACAGTTCCGGAATATAGAACGGGTTGGGCAGGAAGCGCACGTCAAACACCAGGTCAGCCGCCCTGGGCAGGCCACGCTTGAATCCGAAGGACATGACTTCCACATGCATGGTGGGGCCTTCTTTTTCCCGGCCGGACAGCACAATCTCCTCAAGCTGCTTCTGCAGCATACGCGGTTTCAGGTTTGTGGTATCGATCAGATAATCCGCAGTCTCGCGCAGTGGCTGAAGCATCTCACGTTCCATGGAGATCGCCTCGGTCAGAGTCACCCGGTCACTGGCCAGAGGATGCTCACGCCTGGATTCCTTGTAACGCGAGACCAGTACATCATCCGATGCCTCCAGAAACAGGGTTTCAATCGGATAACCCAGGCTCTGGGATTCCATGATGATCCTGCTCACCGCCATCGGATCCAGGAACGCATGACTGCGCACGTCCACAGACAGTGCGGTCATGTCTGCGCGTACATTCATTCCGGCACAGGCCTCCGCAAATCGGAGGATCAGGTTGGCCGGAAGATTATCCACACAGAAAACACCCATATCCTCCAGATAGCGCAATGCAACCGTTTTGCCGGCTCCGCTCATGCCTGTCAGCAATACATACCGCATTCTATGCTCACACTCCCGCCTGTTCCTGTCCGGGAAGATTCTCCCCGAGTATCCGGACTTCCGGTTCCAGCACGTAACCGGTCTGTTCTCTGACCGTATCACGCACCTTTCTCATCAGCATCAGGAAATCATGGGCTGAAGTCCCGCGGTTGATCAGAAAGCCTGCGTGCTTTTCACTGACCTGTGCCATACCAACCCGGCAGCCTTTCAGACCGCACTGATCGATCAGCGCGGATGCATAGGCGCCTTCCGGCCGTCGGAAGGTCGAGCCCGCACTGGGTACATCCAGGGGCTGTTTAAGCTGACGCTGTTCACGCAGGCTTCGCATCCGCTCCATCATCACCGCGGGATCCCCGCTTTCCAGCCGGAACATGACCTGTGTCACAATATCGCCCGACTTCTGCAGTGCCGAAGAACGGTAAGCGAAGCACAATTCTTCCGCGCGCATGGTCCTGATCCGTCCTTCCGTATCCATAACGCGTGCACCGGTTACAACCTGGCTCATTTCACCGCCGTAGGCACCCGCATTCATAGTGACACCGCCACCGACCGTACCCGGAATGCCACAGGCAAATACAAGGCCATCCAGCGCATGCTGTGCGGCCTCCCTGGAGAGCGCTGTCAGCATGGTACCCGCCTGCACGGTTACAGTATTGTCCCGGAATTCCATGCATGACATGGCGCGTCCGATCCGCACGGTCAGTCCTCGGATTCCGCCGTCCAGTACCAGCAGATTGCTTCCGGCCCCGATCACCGTGACCGGGATCTCCAGTCGCCTTGCCAGAGCAATCGCATCCGCTGTCTCCGTCTCCTCTGACGCCTCCAGCAGGCGGTCCGCCGGCCCGCCGAGCTTCAGGGTTGTACATGTGCTCATCGGCACATCCTGCCTGACCGTGCCCTGTCTGGCACGCTCTGCCCACCAGGCATCCCATGCACGGAGTGCTTCCGTCTTCAGCATAGCGCATTGCTCCTTCCCTGCCGTATAGCCAGCCGCTCACGGATCCGGGCATTCTGCCTGTTCAGGCTGTGCATTCCGGAATCCCTTCAGAAGTATATCGGTCCTTTTCAGGTTCCGCAACCGTTCCGGGCAGAAAGTCCTGATTTCAGAACATAAAAAGCCGCAGACCCCGACTGCGCCGTTGCGTTCACTGGTCTGCGGACACCGTTTTCAACCGGTTCATGCGGAAACGCAGAGAGATTATCCCTGCAGGCCCTGTTCCTGACGTTCCATGTTCTCCACAACCACATCGTAGATTTCACCCAGCGATGCTGCATACTCGAGCAGCTGCCAGGGCTCATTGGTGTGGAAATGAATCTTGATCAGGTCTTCATCGCCTACTGCAAGCAGACTGTCACCTTTCAGGTTACTGGTAATGTAGTCATTGATTTCGTCCTCGTCCAGGTCATGACCATCTATCAGCAGCTGTGTATCAAATTTAAATTCAAGCATAGTTTTCGTTCCTTTCCTTCATTCGTCCCGCTTGGGAACATATCTTGATTCCACATCCGTGTATAAATTCCTGCTCGCCCCTGCAAAAAGCACATCCTGCAAAAGCCATTGCTGATGCATCTGCCCGCTATGCAGGCGTCAGGACAAGTGTTATAATGCAAACGCGCACGAATCAACGGATTACCGAAAGGAGTTTTTCGTCATGATAGCACTGGCATGTGACCACACCGGTCTTGATCTTAAAAAGGAAATCAAGCTTCTTCTGGATGAAATGGGACTCGAGTATCAGGATTTCGGCACGGATACTCCGGACAGCTGCGATTATCCCGTCTATGGCTACCGCGCAGCCAAAGCGGTTGCAGACGGTCTGTGTGAACGCGGTATCCTGATCTGTGGTACCGGGGTCGGTATCGGGATTGCAGCCAGCAAAGTGCCCGGCACACGCGTCTGCACCTGCTCGGATGTTTATACCGCCGAGCTTTCCAAGCGGCATAATAATTCCAATATTCTGACCATGGGTGCACGGGTCGTCGGGGTTGACCTTGCAAAAATGATTGCCCGGCACTGGCTGGAAGCCGAATTTGAAGGGGGCCGCCATCAGCGGCGCATTGACCTGATCAGTGCGATCGAGCGCGGCGAATCCCTGTAATTTTCAATCACGGAGGTTATTCATGTTTATTGCCGACACGCATTCCGACACACTCTATGCCCTGGGCATTCATCATGCGGCCATTGACCGGCTGATGATCAGCCCGGATAAGCTCTGTAAGGGCGGCGTCAGCATGCAGACCTTTGCGCTGTGGACCGGGCCAAAGGGACGGCATGGCAATGTGCAGGATATTGTACTTGCCGAACTGGGAGCCATACCCATGTTTACGGAAAACGGAATCCGGCAGGTCGACGACCCTTCCGAAGTGCTCGAAGGCGAAACCACCTTCATGCTTTCCGTGGAAGGCGGCGAGGTTTTTGAGTATGACATTGCTCAGGTTGCCCGTTTCCGCGATTATGGTGTACGTATGGTGGCCCTTACCTGGAATCATGAGAACGCCATCGGATTTCCGGCAAAGTCCGGCTCAACTCAGGGACTGACCGACTATGGCATCCGGGTCGTCCGGGAAATGCAGCGGCTGCACATGGCCGTGGACACATCGCATCTGAATGAGGCAGGATTCTACGACCTGTTCAGAAAAACCGACCAGCCGCCCATGGCATCACATTCCTGCTGCTCTGCGCTGTGCAGACATTTCCGGAATCTTACAGACGATCAGATCCGTCTGATGATCCGCAACGGCGGATACATCGGGATCAATTTCTATCCCGAGTTCCTCTCGGAAGACGGACATGCCGATATCTCAACGGTCGTCCGGCATATTGATCATATCTGTCAGATGGGCGGTTCGGAAATCGTCGGTTTCGGTTCGGATTTTGACGGAATCGAAATCACACCCGAGGGTCTGGACGGTGCGGACCGGATTCCTGCCCTGCTCCAGGCGCTCCGGGATACCGGCATGCCGGAAGAGACCGTGGAAGGGATTGCCGGGGAAAACCTGCGTGCGTATTTCAGACGGATTGCATGACAGACTGTCCCGGAACCAGCCTGCTGCCCCATTTATGTGTCGATTGTGACAATTTTGTGTTTTTTCTTGGCGCATTTATGACAAAATGCGCCTTTTTTTCTTGCATTTCTTATCTGTTTGTCATACAATGAAATAAACATGCCTGGATAAACCCCGCATGCCGGGCTGGATATGAACGGAAGGTGTTATCTCATGAGCAAACGCATATTGCTGGTAGATGACGAGCCCCTGATCGTCAAAGGTCTCAAATTTGCGCTTGAACAGGAAGGTTATGTGGTGGAAAGTGCTCTGGATGGCGAGGAAGCACTCCGGAAGTTTGAAACCATTCCGATTGATCTGATTCTCCTTGATATCATGCTGCCATTGCTGGATGGTTTCGAGGTATGCCAGCGGATCCGAGAAAAAAGCGAAGTCCCGATCCTCATGCTTACTGCCAAGGGTGACGAAATGGACCGGATCCTCGGACTGGAGTACGGCGCGGATGATTATATTGCCAAACCATTCAATGTACTGGAAGTCAAGGCCAGAATCCGTGCTATTTTCCGTCGCACACAGAATAACTATGTCCGTATGGATGAAGACAAGCAGCCGATCCGGGTCAAGGGACTGGAAGTGAACCGTTACCGTAACGTGGTTACACTGAACGGTAAGGAACTGCGTCTGACTCCGAGGGAAATTGATCTGCTGACGCTGTTTATCACCAACCGTGGCAAGGTCTATACCCGGCGTCAGCTTCTTGAACTGGTCTGGGAGCCTGATTTCAAGGGTGATGACCGGACCGTGGACGTCCACATCCGCCGACTGCGTGAGAAAATTGAAAAGAACACAGCCGAACCTGAATATATTATGACCAAATGGGGGGTCGGTTACTATTTCACGGAAAAAGACTGATCATGTCGGGATCACCAGCATCCGATGGCAGATCATGCTGGTATTCCTGATCATTATTGGCGTCTCCTTTGCCGTGATGGCCTCCCGTTTGACCGGCTTTGTCAGCGATTACCTGTATCAGCAGCGCATTCGTGAGGACAGCCTCTCTGTGGAGAAGCTTGCCACCACGGTTGCGCCGCTTTTTCAATCCGCGTCCGGGGATGCACTGAATGAAACGCTGCAACGCTCGGCATCCGAACTCGGCGGGCGGCTTCTTGTGCTGGATACGGATGGCAAGGTCCAGTTTGATACCTTCTCCCGGATGATTGGAACGCGACTGGATCTCCCCGAGATCCTTGCCATTCTTCAGACCGACACCGGTTCGGCATACGGGATTCATCAGCTCAGTACCATGAACCCCGGCATGGACACGGCATCCTATGCCGCCTTCTGTGCGTCCAGACTTACCGGGACACGTGGGACTCTGGGTGTTCTGCTCTATGTCTCCACCGTCACGGAAATGCTGGACAGCCTGACCACAGTCAACCGGCACCTGATCATGATCTTTCTGATCGTGGCCGTAGTTGCCATGCTTGCGGCGCTGTTTTTTGCGCACCTGCTGACACGGCCCATCACAGGACTGACCAGGACCATCCAGTCCATGGG
>ONWQ01000262.1 GCA_900321565.1 uncultured Eubacteriales bacterium | reverse complement strand
TTCCCTGAACGCGCCGGGAGCCAGTTCCGGATCCAGTGCTACCGGTCCGAAAGACAACCGCCTGAGTTCGATCACAGGATGACCCGTATATTCAAACATACGCCGTACCTGATGGAATTTTCCTTCATGAATGATAACCTGTGCAACCGACTCGGAAGACGCTGTCTGCAGAATGGTCAGTACAGCGGGCGCTGCAGTAAAGTCCCCGAGATCCATGCCAGAAGCAAAGAGATCCCGGTCTTTTTCACAGAGGATACCTTCCACCCGGGCTTCATAACACTTGTCCACATGCCTTGCCGGTGAAAGCAGCCGGTGTGAGAGTTCACCGTCGGTCGTAAAAATCAGAAGGCCTTCCGTATCCTTGTCCAGGCGCCCGCATGGCATGCACTGCAGTGCCCGGTAAACCCCGGGAAGCAGGTCCATGACCGTTTTCTGTTTCGGATCCCGGGCTGCAGTCAGGACGCCTGTCGGCTTGTTCAGCATCACATGCCTTTCGAGCCGGGTATCCAGTCTCTGTCCGTCCAGTACTATCTCATGCTGCTCACTCAGATGTACACCCGGGTCTTTCTGCACCTGTCCGTTCACCTGAACACGTCCGGCACGGATCCATTTCTGAACATCTCTCCGGCTGCCTGTTCCCAGTGATACCAGCAGATGATCAAGCCTCATGCCCGGCCTCCTGACATCTGCGTACACAGACCGCCGTAATCATGGAACGAAGAGGCAGCACGGGAATGGCAAGTACAATAAATGCACCCAGAATCCAATAGATACCCTGGTCCAGTGACGGCAGTTTCAGGCCGCCGGAACCCAGGGTGTTCACAGCCTGGATCACCGAACGCAGGTATCCGATGCCAAAATAAGCAACCACGGCAAGAAACGGGATCAACAGCAGAACCCCTTTCAGAAACGCCCGGATGACGTCCCTGCGGTGTCCATGGATCAGCTTCGGCTGATTCAGAGCATACGCATGCCGTTTTCCTGAGTGGAACGCAAGTCCTGCCAGGAACGGAAGCAGGGTTACCGCATACAGACAGACCGCAATCCCGCTGCCCTTCACGATATCTCCGCCGCCCAGATTGGATAAAAACATCAGCACAGAAAATACATCGGTCTGTCCGGCGATGGCTTTCCCGAAAAGAACGCGGTATATCAGAACTGTCAGCACAAGGAACGGAAGCGCCCACAGAATCAGACACAGACCGGTCCTGAGCCCCTGCAGTATCTTTTTTCCATACTTTTCCGTACTGATCAGGCGCAGTGAAAACAGTTCTCCGCCACCCGCTGCGCTCTGCATTGCCTCCGCCGCGTTCGCCCGGGCCGGAAGCAGGACTAGCACAAACAGCAGCGGTGTCATCCAGGCAAGCCATGCAAGTGACCGGTTCAGCAGAAACAGAAGCGGCAATATGCAGATCACCCGGAGAAGTACCTCCAGCAGCAGAAAATCAAAGGTTTCTCCCTTTCTTGAAGCCAGCACATCCTTTGCCTTTTTCAGTTCATGACTCATGGGTAATGCCTCCTCGTGACCGCATCCGGGCCTCTGCATGTTTTCTGACAGCAAAATAGCAGATAAAGTGAATCAGAAAAGTAATCCCCCAGGATACGGGATATGATATATAAAGCATCTGAAGTGTGTGATACTGCGGAAGAGAGAATATCGTCATAATCCACACAATGCGAAGCAGACATGCACCGGTCAGGCTTACAATCATGGGCATTATTGAATACCCGACACCCCGCAGCTGCCCGACCATGGTATCCATCATTCCGCAGAGAAAATATGTTGGCAGTATAATATGCATTCTCAGCAGACCGTACTCGATGACATCCGGATTCTCGTTGTAAATGCCGAGCAGTGGTCTTCCGAACTGATTGACAAGCAGGCCCAGGAAAAGACCGATAAAAATCACGGTTCCTTCGCAAGTCCACATAACATTGCGCACACGCTTTTTCTCGCCCGCACCATAGTTCTGGCTCGCAAACGTCAGGTCTGCCTGATAGATACTGTTCATCGCAGTATATACAAACCCTTCAAGATTCTGGCTTGCCGCATTGCCTGCCATTGCAACCGAACCGAAAGAGTTGACAGAGGACTGAATCAGTACATTGGAAATCGAGAAAAGGCTGCCCTGGATTCCGGCCGGCAGACCGACCTGAGCAATCAGCTTCAGGCTTCTCGCTGATATTGACAGTTTTCTGAGATCCAGATGGATCTCAGTATGCGAGCGGATCAGACAGACAATTACAAGAACCATGGAAATCACCTGGGATGCTACGGTTGCGATCGCCACGCCTGCCACATCCATATGGAACACTATGACCAGGAGAAGGTTCAGAAGTATATTGATCAGTCCGGAAATGGTCAGGTAATACAATGGCCGTCGTGTATCTCCCACAGCACGGAGAATTGCCGCACCGAAATTATACAGCATATTTGCCGGCATACCCAGAAAGTAAATCCGGACATACAGTGCCGCCAGATCAATGACGTCCTCCGGACTGTCCATCCATTCAAGCAGCGGCCGGGCTGCAAAAAAGCCCACCAGTCCCACCAGAATCCCGCCAATCAGAGCTACTGTTATGGATGTATGGACACCCTGATGAACACCCTGGTAGTTTTCAGATCCTATTTCCCTGGCCACGATCACACTGGTACCTACACTGAGACCCATAAACAGATTGATCAGAAGATTGATCAGTGAACCAGTCGACCCGACAGCTGCCAGGGATGTCGCCCCGGCAAACCTGCCTACAACCACCACATCGGCTGCATTATACAGAAGCTGAAGGACACCCGTCAGCACAAGCGGTCCGGAAAATTTCAGGATTTCCGGCAGAAGTGGTCCCCTGGTCATATCCATTTCATAGCGTCTGCTCGGTCTTTTTTTCATCATGTTCCTTTCTCCTGTTCTATACCATGCGCGCAGTCAGTTCAATGCTGGTGATACTGGCAGGATTCAGAAAACGGAAAGGCTGATACGGATAGATTTCGCTCACACCCAGGCCCGGACTGATATACTGCTGGATTCCACCCGGATACCCGATCCCGTTGACAAGGCTGTCTTCCGGAAACCATCCCAGTTCCGGTACAAAGACCGGGCCTTTCCCGGGAATCCTCCACTGTCCTGCACAATAATGCCCCGCAAGAATCATACTGATCTTCCGGTAAGAAAAAGTCCCGTTCCTGTCCTGATCCTGAATTGCCTGCCTTACTTCCTGTTCCGTTACAGGCACATGGGTCAGTGCAATCTGAATATCACCTTCCTGCATCTGACCGACTTTGGAAAGTATCCTTTCCACACGGTCCGCCTGATATTCTGCCACTCTCTTCTGTGCTTCCTCGTCCGGTGTATAGCTGCTCTGCCCATCCCATTGTTTCAGTCTGCCGGCATACGTCCACTGCATCATCCCAAGATCCAGGGTGTACAGTGATTCCGGCACAATCCACAGCCTTGCCTTTTCCTGGGCACCTCTTGTGATCAGAACCGGCTCATCCAGAATCACGATCCCGGCCTGTTGCAGGCGCAGTGCCCATTCAGCAAACGGCGTCAGATTCTCATGCGCATACGAGACCAGGTAATCCGGATCCTCATCGCCAAGGATCAGAAACTTGGGCATGTCCTGCGGAAACAGACTGCAGATCCTCAGCACACCTTCCGGATCCGCTTCCTTTCCGATCATATCGCCGGTCATAACCAGGCAGGACCAGGTTCTGTTTTTTACATAATTCTGGATACGGTTCACCATATCCTGATCTTTTCGGCCATGCAGGTCCGACAAATGAAGTATTGCAAACCCTTCCATCTCCGCGGGGAGATTCGGAATCGTAATCTGCTGACGGATATACTGAAGATCGTGCGCAGATACCATCGCCAGAGCAAAGCCCGCGGCTATAAGAATCAGGATCAGAATCAGGATGAATCGCAGTATGGCCCTGCCATGGTGCTTTTTCCTGTCTGTATAAAACACATACGGATTCTTCCGTCGAAATGCCAAAGAAGACGCCTCCTGAGTGAGAAATCGCATCTATTATAGAAACTCGCTTCTTCATTGACAAGTTTATCTCACAACTCTTACACACGGGGATCTGGTCTGTTCCCTGCTGTAACAATCCC
>ONWQ01000391.1 GCA_900321565.1 uncultured Eubacteriales bacterium | reverse complement strand
TGTATAATAGAATTATCCGATCTTACGGAAGATATGGATATGCTTACAAGGAGAACATAAAATGCAGCATGAATGCAGAATAACCGTTCTGGAAACCAAATGCTTTCCGGAGCTTCAGACCCAGTACCTGGCCGATCCCGAGTCCGGCCCCTGTCCTTTCTTCAAGCCGGGCGACACATTCCTTCTGAAACGCACGCCTCAGCAGGATGATTTCTATCATCTGATGAACGGCAGGTTCTGCGGTGAGGCCTGGGATGCCGTCAGCCGGTATGTCTATACAGCGCTTCAGGGTGGTTCCATCATGAAGGGCTGGACGAAGGATGACCGTATGATGATCGCATGCTGCAATGACGGGACGCGGCCTGTCATTTTCCGGATCGAACGGATTGATATTCCGGAGAATGATGAGGAATCCGACTGGCTGCAGAAGCAGGATTTCACCAATACGGCGGACCAGGCATACACCGGCTGAACCGGCATGCACGCAGGAAGCACACACATTCCCCGCTGACCCGCACGTCCGGGTTCAGACGGGCACGACCTTCACCCGGGAGGCAAACCGTATGCATGAATGGAGAATCCATCAGACCCGTATTCTGGAAAACAGAGTAACTGTACGGACGGATATTCCGCCGATGTTCGGCAGGAAAGGTGCCGGAGCATCCAGGGCATTCCACAGACAGATTCCCGGGTACGCAGTCACGCCCCTTCGCAGTCTGCCTCATCTGGCGGAAAAATGGAATGTCGCGGGGATCTATGTCAAGGATGAATCCAGTCGTTTCTCGCTGAACGCGTTCAAGGGACTGGGCGGTAGCTACGCCATGTTTCGGATCATCTGCGAGCGACTGGGACTGGACCCGGAACAGACAGGCCTGAAAGAACTCACCACAGGCGCCAGCCGGGATGCGATTGCCCGGATGGAATTTGTGACATGCACGGACGGGAACCATGGTCGCGGTGTATCCTGGGCAGCAGGGATCTTCGGATGCAGAGCGCATGTGTACATGCCATACGGCACACGGCCTGTCCGTGCAGAAGCCATCCGCAGTGCAGGTCCGGCAGAGGTTACAGTCACGGATCTGAGTTATGACGATACGGTGAAGCATGCACTGGAAATGAGCCGGCGGTACGGCTGGATTCTGATTCAGGATACGGCCTGGGATGGATACGAAAAGGTGCCCGCCTGGATTGTTCAGGGATACCTCACCATGGCAGAAGAGACAGCGGAAGAGCTGGATCGCCTGCATGTTCTTCCGAGCCATATCTTTCTGCAGGCAGGTGTCGGTTCCATGGCCGGCGGTATCCTTGCCTATTTTGCTGACCGGTGTGGTGCGAACAAGCCCACGGTTACAATCGTTGAGCCGGACGTTGCCGACTGCATCTATCAGTCTGCAAAATCCGGTGAAATCCGTTCAGTTGACGGGATTGCCACCACCATGATGGCGGGCCTGAACTGCGGTACACCCTGTAAGGTGATCTGGCCGATCCTCAGGGATTATGCGGAATTCTGTATTGCCGGTCCGGATGCGTTCGCTGTGAACGGTATGCGGACTTATGCTGCAGGACTGCATGGCGATCCTGTCATTGTTTCCGGTGAGTCCGGTGCTTCAACCCTGGGCGCAGCACAGGTGCTCCTGGAAGAGCCGGATTACCAGGAAGTCAGGAAGGCCATGGGCATAGACCAGCATTCCATTCTGCTTTTCATCAGTACTGAGGGTGCGACGGATCCTGAGAACTACAGAAAGATTGTGGATTCTCAAACAGACGCGCTGTGATCACGGACCCTGATACTCCACCGCAATCCCGATACGCAGCAGAGCCGGATGAACCCCTGCAGACATTCCATTCACCACCCGGTAGCTGATATCCGGCAGACTGAGACCTGACTCATGATTTCTTTCAGAGAGAAGGCTGAATGACATGAAGAAACTGTGCACTGCGCTCACCGTTCTGCTTCTGTTCCTTTGCATGACAGCCTGCGGAGCGGAATCCGTGGATAGCCTGACTTATGCAGTGTATCCCTATCTGCCGGATGCCGGGTATAATCAGCAGCTCATTGAGCGCCGATGGGCTGAGCTCGAGCCGGATATTCAGCTGGTCCGGGCACAGTTGGACTGCTATCTTGACGGGAAACCGGAAGGCATCGATGTCATTATGTACGATGCCGTCATGCAGGACAGGATCCTCTCTGCCGGATGGATTCAGCCGATCCGTCCGGATGCGGTCCATGACGCCGGGGATATTTTCCCGTTTGCCCTGGAAGGGCTGACCGTGGAAAACCGACTGTATGGCATTCCTGTCTTTCTGTGCGGGAACTTCCTGATTTACGATCAGGCATATGAAGCACTCGGCAAAGCGGAGCATCTGACTGACCTGGCTGAAGCCTCCGGCATTCTGGTGGTGAACTCTGAAGACCCGGCAAACAGACCGCAGTATATGATTGAAGTGGCTGCGGATACACTGGGCGAAGCCAACCCTTCGGCTGATGACAGTCCGCAGGATTGCATGCAGCTCATCGACCGTCTCGCGATCGATGCCCACATGCATGATGACAATACCCAGGTCGTCATGGCGTATGACTCCGGGGTTGGCCAGGGATATATCAGCTTCAGTGAAAGTATGAGATTTCTGAGCCACCGGTCAGAGCAGACCATGATCCGCTCCATCAGCTTCAGTGACCGGGAAACATACTGCGCCTGTATACGGATGCCGTCGCGGTCACCGCAGGTGCCCATGGACAGCGGTATGAGAAATGCCTGGAGCTGATGAATGTCATGGCGGAGGCAGACGTTCTGACAGCTCTGTCCGTGCTGGATGGTCAGCCGCAGTATCTTTTGCTTGCCAGACAAAGCCCGTTCCGGTTCCTTGCCGGTCAGTACCCGCTCTATACCCGGCTGGAAGAGCTGGCCGGGGATGAAAAGAATCACGTGATCCTGACCCCATGACCGGGTACCACACAGCCGGATGGGAAGGCATGCAGTTTCCGGAACGAAAAGAAGTGCTTCAGGCCCCTGGTTTGCAAGGGTCTGAAGCACTTTCTGTTTTCAGTGGACAACTGCGGTCTCTTTTCGTTCCTCTCCTGCCGCGGCTTTCATCCGGGGATTCCCGGGTCGGTCCCTAAGGATACAAAACAGTGCCCTGGTTTTCCATCGTTTTCCCGGTCTTCTGCATGACTGACCATCAAGGGTCTTCATGCAGCGGCGGTAAATCGTGTATATCGTATGTTTCATAGTAGATTTCGAAAGCCGTTTCCACATCACCTGACAGTTCAATCAGTGCTCCTGCCTGGAACATCGCGGACAATGTGCCGCTCGGTGCGTGCCATGCGGCATTACCGGCAATCACTGTATTGCTTCCGCGCAGGACCGCTTCCGCACCGAATAACAGAGAGCCCGTCGCAATA
>ONWQ01000261.1 GCA_900321565.1 uncultured Eubacteriales bacterium | reverse complement strand
TACGCTGTCCGGACTTGCGGCATCAGGCGGAGAAAAGGTATGCAAGGCAGAATGTAAAGAGCATCATTGAAAATCTTCAGGGTATGAATACATTTGCGCATGCATTCATGCCCTGCCATGAGATATTTATTTATTAGGGCAGTCAGACGGAATAGACGGGTATATTCAGAGATGACAGAACATGTATATCTGTTTTATGCGAGTGAGCCAGTATCAGGCAAATAATGGCGCAAAGAACTCCGGACTGGCGTCCATGATATGACAGGAGCCGATATGATCGAGAACAATCATGTGTAAAATACTGCCTGTATGTTTTTTGTCCAGTTGCATGGCATACATCAGCTGTTCACCGGGAATGTCCGGAAGTGCCCACGGCAGTCCGAGTGCTTTCAGCAGCCGGCCGAGGCGATCTGTAGTCTGGAACTGTGTGATGCCTTTTGCCTCACTGAGGCTGGTGATGGCATACATGCCAATACTGACTGCCTGACCATGATGAAGGCCCTCATAGTGCTGGCAGGTTTCGATAGCATGTGCCAGGGTATGTCCGAAGTTCAGCGTCATTCTCAGGCCTGTGTCCAATTCATCCATGGAGACAATCTCTGCTTTGGCACCAATGCAGTGCTCCAGAATGGTTTCCATGATCTTCATCAGAGCATGGCGGCCATACGGTGCTGCTTCTTCCAGCATGGAAAACAGGGCCTCGTCATGGATACAGCCATACTTGACAACTTCGCCAAGACCGTCACACCAGAACTCATCCGGCAGCGTGTTCAGCACTTCCGGATCACACAATACAAGGGAAGGCTGATGGAAGGCACCGACCAGATTCTTTCCCTGGGGCAGATCAATGGCAACTTTACCGCCCACAGATGAATCAACCTGTGCAAGCAGAGTTGTGGGAATCTGACAATACCGGATGCCACGCATCCAGGTTGCTGCGGCAAAACCGGCCAGATCACCGATGACGCCTCCGCCCAGTGCAATTACGGCATCGGTACGGGAAATACCATGCTCTGAGAAAAATGCATACAGTTCCATCAGACACTCAGCACATTTGGTTTTTTCACCGGCAGGCAGTACGACGGAACAGCAGGAGAGTCCTGCATCCTGAAGGGAATTCAGCACCTGATCCAGATACAGGGGTGCAACATGGCTGTCAGTGATTACTGCAACTTTGGACTTGCCCATGTGTTCAAGAAAATACTGACCACAGTCTTTAAGCAGACCGTTCTTAATCAGGATCGGATAAGAGCGTGTACCGAGGGAAACCAGGACCTGCTGCATGGAATATCTCCTGTTACTATATATTTGTCCCTTGTTCCTGGCACCCAGCCAGAGGCCTGGGACATCTCGTTGCCTAAGCTTTCGTCACGCCCGGATCGTATGGGAAACGGCTACGGAGTCCAGAACTGATAACACAGTACAGGCTGAGTGTGGAAAAGTCAAAGGTGCTGAATGGAAAAACAAGGAAAGGACAGATTATGCTGCAGTTCCAGGCTTTCGGTTCATAAGCCGGCGAAGCGTAAGCTGGCAGAGGATTCCCAGAAGACAGATCACAGCCAGAATCCCGGCATCCTTCCAGCCGATGGGTACAAGATAGAACACGGAACTGAAGCATACGATGGCACCGACAAACAGGGCTGCCATCAGGAAGAGCAGTAACAGTCTGTAGCGATTCATGGGGAGACACTGCAGAGCCAGGCAGGTCAGTCCCATGACTCCGGCCGAGAGCGTTGCAAGTGTGTGACACAGTTCTGCCGGCACATCAAACTTTTCCAGGAACATGGCAGAAAGTGCACAGAACATAATGGAGACGGCACCGGGGAGTGCACGGTGAATGATGGTTGAAATGAACCTGCCGTGCACACGTTCATCATTTCGCTCCATAGCCAGGAAAAAGGATGGAATACCAACACAGACAGCGGAAATCAGTGTGAGCTGTATCGGGCGGAATGGATAGGCGACAGGCAGAAAAATGATCAGCACACAGAGCAGGAGTGAGTATATGGTCTTGACCAAAAACAGAGATGCTGTGCGTGTGATGTTGTTGATGACACGACGGCCCTCACTGACAATCATGGGGAGAACACCAAAATCACCGGAAATCAGGGTGAGCTTGGATGCATGCTGTGTAGCTTCTGAGCCTCCACCGATGGCAATGGAGCAATCGGATGCTTTCAGAGCAGGTATATCATTCACGCCGTCACCAGTCATGGCAACATGATGGCCATTTGCTTTCAGTGCACGGACCAGCAGCTGCTTTTGCTCAGGTGAGACGCGTCCGAATACAGTATACTGCTCAGCCAGTGCCTGGTAATCGGCATCCGGACCGATCCCGGACAGGCTGATAGCACGAACACAGTTCGGCAGCCCTGCGCGCGCGGCCAGAGCTGCAACGGTATCCGGGTGATCACCGGAGATCAGTTTCAGCGTAACCCCTTCCTGTTCGAAATACTGAAAAGTACTCTGGAGGTTTGGCCGCAGTTCATCGGAGAGCAGGAATAAGCCGAGGGGTTTGCGCCCGGAAGGCAGCGATGTTCCCTGAAGATTGCCCTGAGTCCTTGCAAGGACGACAACCCGCTTACCGGCGGCCACGGCTGGCTGAATCCGCTCCATCAGGGGTGTATCGTTCCCGAGAACAAACTCGGGTGCGCCAAGTATGAGCACTGTCCCATCCGGGAAGCTTACAGCACTCAGCTTTCTGTCAGAGGAAAAGGGGAGGATGGCGGTATGAATGGGGTCGGGAATCTGCCTGCCATTGGAAAGCGCGGAAAGTGTCGGGCTCGGATCGTCGGTGAAAGCACTGAGAAAGCTGAGCAGTGCCTGGTCAAGCTCTTTATCTGAAGCATCAAGCGGGATAGTCTCCTCCAGCCTGAACCGTCCGGTTGTCAGTGTACCGGTTTTATCAAGACACAGTACATCCACACGAGCCAGAGATTCAATACTGTACAGATCCTGGACCAGTGCACCTTTCTTTCCAAGCCGGATCACGCCCACCATCAGAGCCACACTGGTGAGAAGCATCAGCCCTTCCGGAATCATGCCGATCATAGCGGCAACAGCCTGCGGGACTGCTTTCTGCAGAGGAACCTGCCGTGTAAAATACTGTCTGGCAAAAAGCAGGAGACCGCTTGGAATCAGGATGAGTGTGAGCCGCCGGATCAGATGCTGCAGGTCCTGCATTAATTCAGACTTGGGTGAATGTCCACGGCGTGCTGTCCGCTCCAGTCGCTGAAGATAACTGTCCCTGCCGACATATACAAGCTGGCATGTCAGTGAGCCTTCAGTGATGTATGTGCCGGAGAGGACCCAGTCGCCACTGTGCTTGGCGACAGCATCTGACTCTCCTGTCAGCATGGACTCGTTACAACTGCCGGTCCCGCTGTGGACAATGGCATCTGCCGGGACCTGGTCTCCGCGCTGAAGGACTACCAGATCATCACGGACGAGGTCATCTGGCTTGACTGAGACGGTCCGGCCATCACGGAGCACATGTACCGGCTGTACAGTACTGAGCTGGAGCTTCTGAATGGTCTTCCGGGCCCGGAGCTCCTGAATGGTTCCTATGAGTGTATTGGACAGAACCACGCCCATGAACATCATATCCCGGTAATCCTGGACCAGGATCAGACACAGTGCAAGGCACACGTTCAGAAAGTTGAAAAAAGTAAAGCAGTGTTTGGCCAGGATCACTGCCACCGGCTGTGACTTGGAAGGTGCATGGTGATTTGCCGCACCGCCGGCGGCTCGGTCTGCAACCTCCTGTGCCGTCAGGCCGGCTGAACGCGTGGCATGGTAATCGTCCGGAAGACGATCCGG
>ONWQ01000259.1 GCA_900321565.1 uncultured Eubacteriales bacterium | reverse complement strand
TTGTGGCATTTTTGCACCCCGTTGTATGGCGGTTTCTTCCATACAATAGCACAGATCGTGTGTCTGAATATTCTTGGCAATGCATGCATTGCAGTTTCCATGCAGGGGACAGATTACGTAAGGGCATCTGCATTTCATTGATCTCATCCTTTCACAGCACCCATGGCAAGGCTGTTTGTGATATTTTTACTCAGGAATGCATACATCAGGAGTGTGGGCAAGGTAGCAACAGTCAGTCCGGCGCCAATCACTCCCCATTTTGTTGAATACTTGCCGACCATATCATTCACGCCTACAGTTACTGTTTTCAGTTTATCACTGGAAATAAACACAAGGGCGAGCATATACTCATTCCAGGAACTGAGAAATGTCAGTATGGCAACAGTAGACAGAATTGGTGCCAGCATTGGAAGTATGATCACATAAAAAATTCGATAAATCGAAGCTCCGTCAATGAATGCAGCTTCCTCCATTTCCTTAGGCAAAGCTTCCAATGCGCCAGTCATCAGCAGCACTGCCTGCGGAAAGGCAAAGGCAGTATAGGGCAAGATCAAAGCCCAGTGCGTGGACAGAATCGGTTGCAGATTTACATATAACGGTAACATCACTGCCTGCACAGACAGCATCATGCCCACCAGAAACACTGTGTACACCAGCTTCGACAGTTTCCATTTCATTCGCACAATTGCATAGGTTGCCATTGCTGCAAGCAGCAGGGTCGCTGCAATCGTCACGCCTGTGATCAGTACACTGTTAAACAGATATGTGCCCATGGATGCCTTTGTGAAAATTTTCTGATAATTATCCCACATGAATCTCTGTGGAATTCCCATGGGATTCGCACCAAAGATCTCTTTGTTATCCTTCAGTGAAAACGTAAACATCCAATATAGCGGAAACAGCTGGATCAACGAAACAATGAAAAGGAAGACCGCCATTGCAGGACTTGTCCGGTTCTTTAGCTGGCCGCCATGTTTTCTGAATTTCTTCACTCCTTGCATGGTTCTGCCTCCTTTTCTATTCATCTTTTTGAAGCGCGCCGAAAACACGCTGGATCACCAGGGTAAACAAAAGACATTCCACAATAATAAAAATGGCAATACTGCTGGCATAGCCATATCTTCTCGTAGTAAAAATATTCACATACATCAGAAGTGACGGTACCTCTGATGCATGAACCGGACCACCTTTCGTCAGAATCTGAATCATGTCAAAGGACTTAAGTGACCCAATAATGGCAAATATCACACTGGCTTTAATCATGGGGACGATCTGTGGAATGATGATCCGGAAAACCATCTGGCGTTTATTGGCACCATCCACCCGCGCTGCTTCCAGAATATCATCACTGATGGACTTGGCAGCTGAATAATACAGCAGCATATGATATCCGATATACTGCCACACCATCGGTACAAAGCATGCACCCAATGCTGTGTCAGTACTCCCCAGCCATTCATGCTGTAATCCATCCATGCCAGCAGAATGAAGGATTGTGTTCAAAAGGCCATAGGAAGGATGGTAGACCTTCATCCACAGGTTCGCAATCACGGTACCGGAAATGATCACAGGAATGAAAAAGACGTTCCTGTAAAACACTTCTCCTTTTACACCATTGACCAGGATCATAGCAAGAAACATAGAAATTGGGAGTTGAATAAAGACAGAGGCAGCAGCCAGAAGAAGCGAATTGCAAAAAGACTGCCAGAACAGTGGATCTGTAAGCAATGTTCTGTAGTTCTCCAGGCCAATGAACCGGCCTTCAGTTATACCATTCCATTCCAGAAAACTGTATCCCACCGACTGCATAACCGGCAGAATCGCAATGCTTACAAACCAGATCAGTGCAGGTATAACAAAAAAGCAGATTGCTCTTTTATCCCGCAGCGCCCGTTCCATTTCGATCCCCCCTGTATAAGGATACCCGGCAGGCAGTCAACCCGCCGGGTTATATGGGTCATGTGGTCTCTTATTTGGCATACATAGCTTTGACAGCTTCATCCATGGCTACCGCAAACTCCTCAGGTGTCATGGTATCCGCAATCAGTGCCTGCAGAGCCTGATAGTGTGCATCAATAGCCGCACCAGCAAGGAAAGTATCCCAGGCAAGTACATACCCTGTAGAATCCTGAATCAGATTCTTAATGGCGATCAAAGTCGGTGAGACTTCAGACTCATCAATATCAGGAAGTTTCCATGCCGGCAGAGAATCACCGATCTTATAGCATTCCTGGGACATGTACTTGGTCATACCATATGCAAAGTCAAAAGCTTCATCCGGATGTTCAGTAGCTGCATTGACCATCATAAAGTCAATCACACCACCAGAATAAGTTGTTGCGTCCCCTTTGCCGCCATCCACTACCGGCAGAGTCGTTACAGTTACTTTACCTACCAGATCATTATCTTCACTGTCACAGCCGGAGGCACACCAGCTGCCTCCAAAATACATAGCAACCATACCCATGTAGAATTCTTCCTGCGCTTCTTCAGAACTGATACCCAGAGTTCCATTGCAGAAAGCATCTGCATGGTTCAGGTCTACCAACAGCTGAGCAGAGCGGATAATTTCTTCACAGTTCATTGTTGCTTCACCGGAAAGTGCAGCATTCACATATTCAGGTCCAGCCGTACGTACAGCCAGGGCATTCTGAATCATGCCAATATGCCATGCATCCTTAGCACCCAGGACCAAGGGAGTAACCCCATTGGCGCGGAAGGTCTTAACTGCATCCATCATATCATCCCAGGTTTCAGGGATCTTGACCTGATACTGGTCAAAAAGCTCCTGATTGCAGAACAACACACCTGCCCACTGTTTCAGAGGAAGCCCATAAACCCCGCCATTATAGGTTCCATACGTCAGGGTTCCGTCGAGGATTTCATCATAGATGCCATACTTTTCCAGATACGGATCCAGCTGAAGCACAGCACCCGCATCTACGTATGTCTGAGCAGCTCCGCCGCCCCAGCAGAAGAATACATCGCCCTGGGATTTGGTAGCAGCAGCAATCGGCAGTTTGGCCGTCTGATAATCTACTTCCTGATAGGCACTGGATTCAATATGAATATTCGGGTGTTCAGATTCATAGATTTCAATGTACCGGTCCACAATTTCGCTCATCTGATCCGTAGGCCAGATGTGCCAGAAGTTCAGTGTAATCTGTTCTTCCGCCGATCCAGGGATTACCGAAAGGGTTAGTCCCAGAATCATGACAAGTGCAACAAACAACGACATACGCTTTTTCATAATCCGTTCTCCTCTTTCATGTTTTTTCTTATCATATGAAAGCGCAGAGCATCGCGCTTTATATGTTCATAAAACAGTACAGAAGCTGCACCATACAGTGCATCCGCTGCCAGCAAGACTGCCCCTGTCACAGGCTCCATTTCACTCTCAATGATTTCCGCGTACGGTGCGGATTTCAGAATTGTTGCCCGTACTGCGTCCAGCAGTTCCGGCGCCTTGCACTTAAATACACTGCCTGAAAGAACCACCTTGACCGGATCGTTTTCCATGGAGAATCTGCGCAATGCTGCAACCACGTATAGTGCAGCATTCATACCAAATTCCTTCAGTATATGTACAGCAACCGCATCACCACGTATTGCAGCTTCTTCCAGGAGGATCGGCAAGCCGGAGATCCAGTTTCCGGACAGTTGGCCGGTAACATGTGCACGCAACAGGGCATCCGTAGAAACGTATCCGGCATCTTCCAGGATCAGTTGTGTCAGGAGTGTCCTGCTGCCCTTGCC
Source organism: uncultured Eubacteriales bacterium (assembly GCA_900321565.1). Classification (GTDB taxonomy): domain Bacteria; phylum Bacillota; class Clostridia; order Christensenellales; family Aristaeellaceae; genus UBA2943. The sequence continues at coordinate 2,241 of ONWQ01000259.1, read as the reverse complement.
AGACTCTGCATCATACACCGCCCGGAGAGCCCGTCTGCCCAATGCCATTCCGCCCTGATCTTCGTCCGGAATGTAAAAGCCAAAACAGTACTCATGCCCTCTACCGTCACGCACACCACAGTTCAGGCCAGTCCCTGCACACAGGATGCAGCCGGAGGAACCGGATACAGATGCACGCAATGCAATCATACAGTCGTTGACCACTGTAACAGGTACACCCTGCAATTGCAGTGTGTTGATCAGCTCTTGTTTTAGAAGCTCAGCCTCATCTGCCCAATCCACGCCCGTCATGCCAGCTGCGACAGAAACAATTTCTTTTCCGGTTATTTCAGCCTGTTCAAGTGCGATCCGGACAGCTTCCTGCACAGCACACATGGCGCACTGCATACCTTCCGTAGAATGACATGCACCATAGCTGCAGCCAAAACCAATCAGGTTCCCCTGCAGATCTGAAATCAGTGCGTGTGTCTTTGTCCCTCCCTGGTCAATTCCCAGAATACATTTCAAACTGTTTCACCCTTTGCAGCATATTCTTGTATGTGCCGCACGGCCATTTTCTGTCAGAAATGGAACTGCGGAAGAAACTCCCGGTTTGCTTCCAGCAGCTCAGGAACCAGCTGCTCAACCAGTTCATATTCGTGGACAAGCGGATGAGCCAGCAAAGCCCATTTCATTTTGGTCACACTGCCCTCAACCGCTGCTTCAACAGCCAGCTGCTCATAATTCTTGACAGCAGCAATTAATCCCCAACACATAGGTGGAATCAGATCTTGAGACTTATGAATTGGCATCATGCCACGACGGTTCACAAGACAGTTAATCTCCACCACTGCACTGTCCGGCAGGAACGGTATTGCCCCTTTGTTCGGCACATTCACAACCTGTTCTGTATCATCATTGTTGTACACTGCATTCACAAAATTCATAGCAACTTCACTGTATCCACCGCCACCGCGTTTTGCCAGGGCTGCCGGTTTATCAGCATTCAGAGGATCTGCATATGCAGCATATACTTCCCGTTCCAGTTCCTGAACATATTCCCCCCGTGTCTGTTTCTGATTTCTGAGCTTTTCAACACGCGCTGCAGTATGATAGTAATACTGCAGATATGGTGAGGTCAGCACGCCAAGAAGCCGGCTCAGTTCCGGATCCACATCATGTCCATTCTGCTCTGCCAGTGCCATGAACTCGTCTTCTGTAACCGGTCGTCCGTCAATAGTAATATTGCTGATAAAATTCATATGATTCAGTCCGATATAATCATACTGAACTCGATTGTAATCCTTGCCGGTATATCCGATGCCCAGTGCCTGCTTCGCCCACATCTTCGGGAAAATGCCACCGGAACAGAATCCTGCAATATTTGCCCTGGTATAACGCGTGACAGCTTCAGTCACAAGTCCCGTTGGATTGGTATAATTGATAATCCAGCCATCCGGAGATACTTTCTCCATATGTCTGGCAACATTCATCATGACCGGAATGGTGCGGAAAGCTTTCATCATGCCTCCGGCACCAGTAGTTTCCTGTCCGATCAGCCCATACTTCAGTGGAATCTTTTCATCACGGACGCGCTGTACATTCCCACCGACACGGATCTGCGTGTCGACAAAGTCCGCACCTTCCAATGCATCATCCAAATCCAGAGTTGAGCGGATCTTCAGGCCTTGCATCCCACGCTTGTCTGCAAATCTCCGACAGAATCCTGTCATAATGTCTAAACGTTTTTCATTGATATCATAAAGGACCAGTTCCTTCACCGGCAGTGTATCTCTTCGCAGAATCATTTCCTCGATCAGTTCAGGTGTATAGGAACTGCCAGCACCAACAATCGTCAGCTTCATTGTTCAACCTCCTGCCTGTGAATCGTTCCACTTTCACGACATACATATTCTTTGGTCACCTGCAAAAATCCAACATCATAATGTGGAACGTTCCACATTATGATGTGTTGATTCTATATAATAATTCCCATATTGTCAATTGCAAAATGATTAATTGTGGAACGTTCCACATTTTTGGCTATCTGACACAAATCGCCAACACGTTTCCAGTATATTTGCACCAAAAAAGAGCCCGTATTCCGGACTCATCTGATCACAAATAGAAAATCAGGTAACAATTCATCCCTGCGTTGAGATCTGCCGGGTGGTATTTCGTACCTTCAGTTCAGGATAAAACACAATTTTCTCTATTTTTGAAGACGGCTGATCAATGGTATGCTGCAATATCTCAAACGCC
>ONWQ01000255.1 GCA_900321565.1 uncultured Eubacteriales bacterium | reverse complement strand
TGCAGAACACCGGAAGGGAACTACAGGATCACAGGCAGACTGAAGGATATGATTATCCGTGGTGGAGAAAACATCTATCCCAAGGAAATCGAAGAGTTTATCTATACTCATCCGAAGGTCAGCGATGTGCAGGTTATTGGCGTTCCGGATAAGGCCATGGGTGAGGAAATCATGGCGTGCATTATCCTGAAAGAAGGCGAAACCTCAACAGAACAGGAAATGAAGCAGTATGTTCTGGATCATATGGCCAAGCATAAGGTTCCCAAGTATATTGAGTTTGTGGATGGTTTCCCGATGAATGATGCCGGGAAGATCCAGAAATACAAGATGCGGGAAATGGCGATACAGAAGCTGGGACTGCAGCAGGCGGCGAGTGTGGAGACAGCATAATGATCCGAATCATAGACAGTCATTGTCATATCTACCCGGAAAAGATTGCCATGCGTGCAGTGGAATCCGTTGAAACCTTTTATGAACATCTGCCAAGACAGCCATGGAACGGAACGGCAGAGGAACTGGTGCGTTCAGGCCGGGATGCCGGGATCAGCCACTTTGTAGTCTTTTCGGTGGCGACCACACCGCATCAGGTATCAAGCATCAACCGGTTCATTGCAGAGGAGGTCTCAAGGAGCGGAGGATGTATGACCGGGCTGGGTGCAATGCACCTGGACAGTGAGAACCAGGAACGTGATATTCTGGAGATCGAAGCCCTGGGACTCAAGGGTGTGAAACTGCATCCGGATATTCAGAAGTTTGAAGCGGACGAACCACGTGCCATGGAGATCTATGCACGCTGTGAAGGCAGACTGCCAATCTGTATTCATGCAGGTGACCGGCGGTATGGATATTCCAATCCGGACCGGATGGAGAAGATTGCCAAAGCATTCCCGCGCCTGCAGCTGATCTGTGCACACATGGGTGGCTGGAGTGTCTGGGAGGAGGCGGCGGAACGCCTGTCGAAGTATCCGAATGTCTTGGTGGACTGCTCTTCGTCACTGTACTGGCTGAAACCGGAGGTGGCCAGAGCAATCATCCGGAAGTATGGTTCCAGACGTGTGCTGTTTGGAACGGACTATCCGTTCTGGCCACAAAAGCCCGAAATTGAGGATCTTCTGAAGCTGGGCCTGACGGATGATGAGTATGAGGATATTTTCTGGCGGAATGCAGCCGATGTATATCAGCTGACGTTTGATGACCATGCAACAGGAGGAACAACCGATGCCTGAAAGCAGGAAAACTTATGTGACTCTGGACGGGAATGAAGCCGCTGCATATATTGCGTATGCGTTTACCGAGATTGCCGCAATCTATCCGATAACACCCTCATCTCCCATGGCAGGGAAGACGGATGTGTGGAGTGCAAAAGGAAAGAAGAATCTGTTCGGCCAGAGGGTACATCTGATTGAGATGCAGTCCGAAGCCGGTGCTGTGGCGGCTGTGCATGGCGCACTGGAGACCGGTGCGCTGGCAACCAGTTTCACTTCATCTCAGGGCCTTATGCTGATGATCCCGGTCCTGCACCGTATCGCAGGCGAACGGCTTCCCGGTGTACTGCATGTGGCTGCGCGGACTGTGGGAACGCATGCGCTGTCAATCTTCGGTGATCACTCGGACGTGATGAACTGCAGACAGACCGGGTTTGCCATGCTGTGTACCGGGAGCGTTCAGGAGGTTATGGACCTGGCAGGGGTTGCCCATCTGGCAGCGATTGAGTCAAGAGTGCCGTTCATGCATTTCTTTGATGGATTCCGGACTTCCCACGAGATTGCCAAGGTAGAGCAGATGGATTACGAGGCACTGCGCGGCATGCTGGATCAGGAGGCGCTGGATGCGTTCCGTGCACATGCGCTGAATCCGGAACATCCCATGCTCAGGGCGACCGTGCAGAACCCGGATATCTATTTCCAGGTTCGTGAAGCAAACAATCTGGCTTATCAGGCGGTCCCGGATATTGTTGAAAAGTATCTGGAAAAGATCAGCGCACTGACCGGACGCAGGTATCATCTGTTCAATTATTACGGTGCGCCGGATGCGGACCGGGTGATCGTTGCCATGGGCTCTGTCAGCGGATGCATTGAGCAGACCGTGGATGCACTGAATGCGCGCGGTGAGAAAGTAGGCTTTGTACAGGTGCATCTGTTCCGGCCGTTTGACATGCAGAGGCTCAGGGAAGCAATCCCGGATACGGTTTCCAGGATCGCTGTCCTGGACAGAACCAAGGAAATGGGCAGTGCCGGCGAACCGCTCTTTGAAGATGTGTGTACAGCACTGCGCGGCTGCAGTGGAGTGAAGATTGTAGGCGGGCGGTATGGCCTGTCCTCCAAGGATACGACACCGGCACAGATCGCGGCGGTATACCGGAACCTGGCTCAGGAAGAACCCCTGAACAGCTTTACCATCGGTATTGTGGATGATGTAACCCATCTGTCCCTACCGGAAGAGGCACCCCTGTATCCGAATGAAGGCAACACAGTCAGCTGCAAGTTCTGGGGACTGGGCTCTGACGGAACGGTTGGCGCAAACAAGAATACAGTGGAGATCATCAACAGCCATACGGATAAGTTCGCTCAGGCATACTTTGAATATGATGCGAAGAAATCCTATGGTGTAACCAAGTCGCACCTGCGTTTCGGGGACCAGCCGATCCGGTCTTCGTACTATGTCCGTCAGGCAGCTTTTGTTGCATGCCATCATCCGACCTACATGCAGAAGTATGAGATTGCGGAGGAAGTGGAACCAGGCGGAATCCTTCTGATCAACTGCCCGTGGAATGCCGAAGAGCTGGATGCGCATCTGCCGGCAAGAGAAAAACGGGAAATTGCCCGCAAGGGTATCCGGCTTTATACCATGGACGCGGTCGGGATCGCGGAAAAGCTGGGTCTGGGAAACCATTTCAATATGGTCCTCCAGTCTGCATTCTTCCATCTGATGCCAATCATTCCTACTGAGGACGCCGTGCGCTTCATGAAGGAAGCAGCATCCAGAACGTACTTTGCCAAGGGTGAGGAAGTGGTGAACCGGAATCTGGCTGCGATCGATGCAGGAGGCCAGGTGACACGTGTTCAGGTACCGGAATCCTGGAAGGATGCTGAGGATGTGAAGAAGCAACCGACTGCATTGCCCAGAGTGGTCCGGGAAATCCTGGAACCGATCAATGCGCAGAAAGGGGACGACCTGCCGGTCAGCGCTTTTGCAGGCTATGAGGACGGCGTAATGGACATGGGCCTGACAGCGTATGAAAAGCGTGGCATAGCGGTCCGGATCCCGGTCTGGGATCCTCAGTCCTGCCTGCAGTGCAATCGATGCGCCTTTGTCTGTCCGCATGCCGTGATCCGGCCTTACCTGCTCAATGACATGGAAAAGGAACAGGCACCGGCCGGAATGCGTGTTGCTCAGGCAAAAGGCAAGCCTGCACAGGGACTGTACTATACCATGCAGATCAGTCAGCTGGACTGTACGGGATGTGGAAGCTGTGCAGAAAGCTGCCCCGCATCAGGAAAAGCTTTGCAGATGGTGCCTGTGAGCCAGGCAGAAGATACTGCGGCTTCCTGGGAGTATGCACTGAAACTGTCAGACAAGGGAGATCTCTTCGATCCGTATACGGTCAAGGGCAGCCAGTTCCGGCAGCCATTGCTCGAGTTCTCTGCAGCCTGTGCCGGATGCGGCGAAACACCGTATGCCAAGCTGCTTACCCAGCTTTATGGAGACCGGGTGTACTGGGCGAACGCAACGGGCTGCTCACAGGCCTGGGGCGCAGCCATGCCCGGGATTCCCTATACGGTAAACCGGAAAGGACACGGCCCTGCCTGGTCCAATTCCCTGTTTGAAAACAATGCAGAGTTTTCTCTGGGTATGGTGCTGTCAGTCAAGCATCAGCGCGAAGCGCAGAAGATGCGGATTGAGGCATACCGTGCAGAGTGTGCAGACCCGGCGGCCTGTGCGGCCATGGATGCATGGCTGGAAGCCTTCGATGATTTCGATGCTTCCGAACATGCCAGCGAGCAGCTGATTCAGGCGCTTGAACCACTGGAGGATGCACAGGCCCAGACAATCCTGCGGTATCGGGATCAGCTGTCCAAGAAGACTTTCTGGATGTATGGCGGCGATGGCTGGGCCTATGATATCGGATTCGGCGGCCTGGATCATGTAATCGCCAGTGGTGAGGATGTCAATATTCTGATTGTGGACACGGAAGTGTATTCCAATACCGGCGGCCAGTCTTCCAAGGCGACACCGATCGGTGCTGTGGCTCAGTTCACAGCTTCCGGAAAAACAAGACCGAAGAAGGATCTTGGCGGTATGCTGATGACATACGGGCGGGTCTATGTTGCGCAGGTTGCCATGGGCGCCGATGCAGCGCAGCTGGTCAAGGCCATGCATGAGGCGGAATCCTTCCGTGGCCCCAGTGTGATTATTGCCTATGCACCCTGCCAGTCGCATGGTCTGCGCTGCGGGATGGCAAAGGTACAGGATGAAATGAAACGGGCTGTGGATGCCGGATACTGGCACCTGTACCGGTATAATCCGGACGCAACCCCTGCCTTCCAGCTCGACTCCCGTAAGCCCAGTCTGGAGTATGAGTCTTTCCTGGACGGGGAAGTACGTTATGCGTCTCTGAAAAGAACATTCCCCGAGCATGCACAGACACTCTTTGCTGAGGGTGCCCGGCTTGCTGAGGAACGCTATGAAAAACTGAAGAATATGTAAGCGGGAAAGGAATGCGAAAGCATTCCTTTTCGCGCTGCAGCATACAGATCTGAAATTTCCTGATGAAAAGCATGACGGTTGAGGTTGCATGCCCCGGTAATTTCGGTATAATGCGATTAGTGGGACTTTGTGTTCCCCGAAAGCCATGGAATCATCAGGAAGAAGGGAAGGATTCAATTCTATGCTGAACTGGAATAATCTCAATCAGGTCAAGGCGTTCGAAAAACTGCAGGCACTGCGGGATCATGTAAGACTGCAGGATGTCATGGCCGGAGAGCAGGGTGCAGAGCGTGTTAAGAAGTACAGTGTGCCTATGGCAGGCGGACTGACATATAATTTTGCCGCCAAGCAGGTGGATGATGAAGTTCTGGAAGCGCTTGGAAAACTTGCAGAAGAAACTCAGCTGACTGAGAAGTATGAAGCTCTGTATAACGGTGAGGTGATCAATACCGGTGAAAAACGCCTGGTACTGCATCAGCTGACCCGTGGCCAGCTTGGCGCACCGGTCGTGGCGGATGGGACCGACAAGCGGAGCTTCTATGTCGGTGAGCAGGAAAAAGTCGCTGCTTTCGCAAGAAAAGTGCATGCGGGCGAAATTACCAATGCTGAAGGCCAGAAGTTTACAACGGTTGTGCAGATCGGTATTGGCGGAAGCGATCTTGGCCCCCGTGCAATGTATCTCGCACTGGAAAACTGGGCAAAGCAGAACGGCCAGTTCCGCATGGAAGCCAGGTTTATCAGCAATGTGGACCCGGATGATGCAGCCAGCGTTCTCAAGAGCATCGATGTATCGCGTTCACTGTTCGTGCTGGTATCCAAATCTGGTACCACCCTGGAAACCCTGACCAATGAATCCTTTGTCAAGAATGCTCTGAAGCAGGCTGGCCTGGACCCGGCACGGCACATGGTTGCCGTGACCAGCGAGACGTCCCCTCTGGCCAAGAGCAGTGATTACCTGGCTGCCTTCTTTATGGATGACTATATTGGCGGCAGATACTCATCGACTTCATGTGTCGGCGGTGCAGTTCTTTCCCTGGCCTTCGGTCCGGAAGTATTTGCGCGGTTCCTGCAGGGTGCGCACGAGGAAGATGAACTGGCAAAGAATCCGGAACTGCTGAAGAACCCGGCCATGCTGGACGCACTGATTGGTGTGTACGAGCGGAATGTGCAGGGATATCCGGCAACGGCAGTACTTCCGTATTCCCAGGCGCTGAGCCGTTTCCCGGCACATCTTCAGCAGCTGGACATGGAGTCCAACGGCAAGTCGGTGAACCGGTACGGTGAACCCGTGGATTATGTTACCGGTCCGGTCATTTTTGGCGAACCCGGTACAAACGGACAGCATTCATTCTACCAGCTGCTGCATCAGGGGACGGATATTGTTCCGCTGCAGTTTGTTGGATTCCGGGAGAACCAGGCGGGCATGGATGTGGAGATTCAGGGCTCTACAAGCCAGAAAAAGCTCTGTGCCAATGTGGCCGCTCAGATCATGGCATTTGCCTGCGGCAAGAAAGACGAAAACCCGAACAAGAGTTTTGCAGGCGGCCGGCCGTCCAGCATTATTATCGGGGATCAGTTGACTCCGGAAGCACTGGGTGCACTGCTTGCACACTTTGAAAACAAAGTCATGTTCCAGGGCTTTGTGTGGAATGTCAACAGCTTCGATCAGGAAGGTGTACAGCTGGGTAAGGTGCTGGCAAAACGTGTGCTGGCACACGAAACGGATGGAGCACTCAAGAGCTACAGTGATCTGCTGAATATCTGAAACAAATAATAACAACGGGCTGCCGCTGACTGCGGCAGCCCGTTGTTGTTATATACGGGTCTTAAACAGCGGACCTGTGGCTGGCGGAACAGGTTCATCGCCACAGAACCCAGTCGAGCATTTCATGGTGCCATTCAGAACCGGAAAGGTACTGTGCACAGTACTCCGGGTATTGCTTGAGTGTCAGACGGTCCTGCTGTGCAAAAAGATGTTTCTGAAGAAATGCATGCGTCAGTGTATCGAGGATTTCTTTCGTCAGATCCTTTCTTAGGATCGTCAGCTTCCTGCCATGCTGCTCAAGCAGTGCGACAGGACGCCCGCTGAGAAGACAGACGGCGGATGCGGGAATACGTACAATACTGCAGCCTTCAGGCTGTGACAGAGGATTCCCCCAGGCCTGCAGCGGATCATTGGCATGCAGCCATACCATGGCAGTATCGCTGGATTGTAAAGCGGACATGAGCACAGGGTAGTCTTCACTGCGAATGAACTGAATCCCGGAAAGCCCTGCAACAAAATACCCACGACGGACTTTCCCGGTATACTCCCAGAGGCGGAGAATATCCAGTGCTGCCGTCCAGGAAAGGCCGTGCAGTGTTTCCCGACAGAGCAGGGGCTGTTCATGGAAGGCGTCCGTCAGCCGCTCTTCATCCGTTTTCTCTTTCAGTGGAAGAACCAGTGACCAGCGCCCGGAGTGCATACCCATGGCTCTCAGGCGTGCCAGTTGCCGGGTATTCTTCCTGGTACGGGGTTCAAGTGCCTGAAGAATACGGAGCGGGATAAAACTGTCTGCGCAGACAAGTCCGAGGGACGCCAGTTCAAGAAGGACGTCCGTCACCGGACGCCGGGTGAGCCCGGTCAGGGCAGGGGCAAAGCTGGCTCCGCGCTGACTCAGTGCCTTAAGAACAGCCTGACAGTCAGTGTCCGGGACAGATGCAGCATCCCACTCAGGTACCTGTGTCCAGTCCAGGTCATCAGTCCGGTGGAACGAAAGCATGTTATGTTCGAGCTTCCAGAAATAATCACCCTGCGCAATCAGTGCATCCAGCCGGTCCGGCTGATATTCGTGTACGCGTGCAGGCAGCAGAAGGCCTTCCCACTGTGAAACCGGGTAAGGCTGATTCAGTAACTGATCAATCGCTTCTTTCAGCTGAGTATCTGATGGCCCGGAAACCCGCAGTTTGCGCGCACACATGGATGCGTAGCATTCAGCAGGGAGTGTCACGACTGCATTGCGCTGTGCCTGAATGGTCAGGCGCTGTGCGCGCTGATACAGGCCGGTATGAAAATACAGTCCGTCTTCGTGAACACAGATGCCGTCATCACATGCTTTTCTTAGCAGGGCATCACATTGAGGTTCAGGCCAGCCATATCGTGCATGGAGACTGACTGAATCCTGCGGCCCGCGGCTGTGCAGGCATCTGCGAAGGATATACATTCGTTTGTCCGTATCGCCACTGCTGGCCAGGCGGTAGTCTTCTTCATGCTCAGCTGCGATCCAGAGGCCGGGTTCAATATACAGGCAGCGTTCTGAACGGATCAGGGTCTGAATCCATGCGAGCGGGACATCGACTTCACCGGCCTGAAAATCACCATCCCGCATCAGCAGGCTGTGTAATTGTTCGGGCCCGTCCGGAGTGCGTACTGTGGCATGAACGGACTGGAGTACACCAGGATCCGGTCGGATCCCTTCCGCTGCGGACTTCAGCTGCTTCAGTGCATTTTCAGTGCTTTCACGGGCAGAACGCGGGATGGGTGCATAATCATACATCATCTCAGCTTCAGCCTGCCTGCGCATGGGCAATGCCATCGGGGAAGGCACATCCCTGTGCAGTTCTCGTACGGCAATGATGCCTGCGCGGACCTGTGCAAGCACTTCTTTGATGGCTGAAATGTTCAGCCGGCTTTCGAGGCATTCCTTCAGTGTTTCCCGGATCAGAGGATGCTGAAGATCGTGAACAGCCATACTCAGAGATTCGGCACTGCGAAGGCGCTGCACCCATAACGGCTGACGTTTCCCGGAGCGTGCTCCCATCATGAGCGCGCGTGCGGCATTATATCGGTAAAGCATGGAGAACAGCGGGGTAGATGGCATGATGGCCTGCAGTATTGCTTCCGCCTGCAAGGGATCCACTGCGGTAAGCAGACCGTCAGGGATCGGCTGGCTTCCAATGGCATACAGGAGAATGCCCTGATCATCATTCCATACCCGGACTTCCATACCGGTCTGTTCTGTCGCAGCATGTTGCAGGAGCAGAGCGAGACCGTCATTGACTGTGCGTCCGAAAATGGAGTGAATCATCAGCTGATGCTCTCCGGCTTCATCACAGAAGTGTTCAGCAATCAGGGTATGGTCATCCGGAAGACAGCCGGTCGCAGCGAGCTGGTCCGCGATGTATCGGGCCGTGTTCTGTGCGGCCCAGGCATCCATATGCATGGTTCTGAGCATTCTTTCCGGATTCTGGCTGCTTTGCAGGCAATGCAGTTTCTGCCCGAAGTATCTGGAAATTCCATAGTCTCTGCCCAGACCATCCCCACGCCAGAAAGGTGCCTGCGCGCCTGTTGCACTGACCGGGGATACCAGTACACGGTCGCGACGGATCTCCTCAATTCGCCAGGCAAACGTACCCAGCAGGAAACGATCACCGAGCCTGGCTTCAAAGACAAACTCTTCATCCAGTTCACCGATGCGTGTGCCATCACTGAGAACAGCGGGATACAGTCCACGGTCCGGAATGGTTCCGCCGGCGGAAAGTGCCAGCAGCCGGGTATATCCATCTCCCTGTATCCTGCCATGGATGCGGTCGAACAGCAGGCGCGGCCGCACAGGCTTATCCTGTGCATGCTCCCAGTCACCTGAAAGCATCCGCAGGAGTGCAAGTATATCTTCACGGTTCAGATGCATGGTTGGCCAGGCGGCATGCGCCAGGCT
>ONWQ01000253.1 GCA_900321565.1 uncultured Eubacteriales bacterium | reverse complement strand
TGCGACTGATACTTTGAAAAGTCCCGGGTTCCGTACACGGTCCAGTCGGTAAACCCGAACAGCTGCTGCATGGCATAGTCACAGTAGGCATCGGCCTGCATGGATTCCAGCATGGGTGTAAGGGTTGTGTAATCTGTCTGGCCGTTGACATGTGACCGGTTGATTCCGGTCCAGTTGTCTGTAGCCAGGATATGAATGTAGTCGGCATCGGAAGCGTAATACATGATGACTTCCCCATCCGGTGCCATGGCGGTCAGACTGAACTGCAGCGGATTGCCCAGACTGACCTGCTGAGTACAGTTGTTCAGCCTGGGGAGTGTGGTATATCCTTCCGGTACCATGGTCCGGCCGAGTTTCATGGAATCGACCTGAATATCCATGGGTACCATGGGTGTTGCGGTCTGCTGAGATACTTCAGATTCCACACGGGTCTGACCGGGGACGGACGGCTGATAATAACGGACAGCCAGATCCAGTACATGCAGTGCTTCCTCACGTGTATCGTTGCTGAACTTGGCCGTGTACAGCACGGCGTGGTCTTCACGGACCTCAACCAGCTTAAGCAGGTTCAGAACACCGCTGCCTGTTCTGTAGTTATACAGATTGGCCGGCAGTTCTTTTCCGCCTGTTGAGTAATACTCATACTGACCGACCCCGATCAGGTTATCACCATACTGTTTCTGGAGCCTGGGGGTCAGCCGTTCATCCAGATAGGCCCGGGCATCATACTGAGCCGTGTTGATTCTCCAGACAAGCACAAAGGGTACATACCCGGGGCTGCCCAGAGAGATCTGCAGACCGCTCCCTTCTACAAACTGAGCATCACAGGTGGAAGGGACCATGGTGCTGAATCCCTGCTCCGTGCATACCGCTGTGACCAGTTTTTCGGATTGAGCTTCTGCGTGAGTCTGCAGGAACGGGGAAAAACAGAGCACGAGGAACAGACAGAGGAAACGTATGATTTGTCTGTGGATTTTCATAGATAGCCTCCTTGTGTGAAGACAGCGGGGGTCATGAATTACTCATGTCAATATCATACGGGATCGTCAGTATGTACTCAATATGAAAAACCCGGATTTCAGGGCAACTGACCTAAAACTAACCCGGTTTTTGCCTGAAACCCGGCTGGAAGCAGCTGTCAGGAAAAGTCCAGGCAGGTAAGGAATGACAGCAGGAAGCAGAATATGTATAATGCGTGGGAACAAAAAACAGGGGGTGATGATTCTTGTGGCGTATGCGATGGGTATGGTGCCTGCTCATGCTTCTGATCTGTGTGCATGCCCGGGCGGAAACCATCCTGGTCATTTCTGATCTGCATATGACAGAGAACTCGCAGGATATGGTGCCGGTACTTCAGGCAATCCGGAATGCAGCAGAAGAATGTGATGCAGTGCTTGTCCTGGGCGATCATGCAAACAATGGGAAACCTGCAGAGCATGCACTGGTAACAGACTGTCTGGACTCCCTCGCTTCCCAGGCCGGGGTCAGGGTGTATACCGTGCCGGGCAATCATGACCTGAACCGTTCATTTGACCGGGCATCCTATCAGGAAGCATATGCAGCATTCGGACGGAATACTGCGTTCAGCCAGGATCCGGCAAGCGCGAGTTGTGCGGTTATGACGGACCTGGGAACATGCCTGCTTTTGCTGGATACCAATGCTGTGGGTGAGGATGATCATGTGCTTCCGGACGGTGGGATCAGCGCAGAAACCCAGGACTGGCTGAGACAGGTGCTTGAGTCTGTACCCGCGGATGTTCCGGTACTGGCCTGCGGGCATCATCCGATTCTTCCGAAGGCTAGGGAAGCACGAACACCGGGCGCTCAGAAAACAGCAGAGATTCTGATGGCATATGGTGTCAGACTGTATCTTTGCGGGCATGATCATGGCTTTTATACGGTGGAAGAGAATGGTCTGCGTGAGATTGCGGTAGGACAGCCGCATGCATACCCGGGTATGGCCGGTTGTCTGCGTGTGACGGATGCGGGGACCGAATGGCATATGCAGTCCCTGTTCCGGGAAGAGGATGCCACATTTCAGGTCATGAAGGCTGCGTCACAGGACCTGGCCTGGCGCATGGGCAGCGGAACACTGAAAGGAACGCGGTATGAGAATGATACGGAAGCTGTGCAATGGTTTGCCCGTGCGTTCATGGCTTATGTCGAAGAAGGTCTGACTGAAGAGGTCTGCAGTGACCTGCTCACGGATGTAAATGCACAGAAATGGCGCGAGATTGAAACGAGAACAGTCGTCCGGGACTGGATCCTGGGTCTGCTCGCATCACCCCCGGAACCCATGCAGACATTGATGATCCCAATGAGTGCAATACAAAAAGTCTGGCGGTTGCCAGACTTTTTGTTAACTATGAAAGCTCAGACCGCAGGCTCAAACAGCATGAGCATGGAGCCATAAAAGTCCAGAGTGAAACCATTGCCTTCGGGAATAAATTCGAACGTATCCCCGGAAAGGTAGGGCATCATGTAATGGTCGCCCTCAAGATACCATTCCAGAGTGAGTGGTGTGCCGGAAAGCACAAAATCGCAGGTGCCGTCGGCATGAAAAACAACGGAGTATTCACCCATGATGGAAACGTCTATGGCATACCCGGCGCTTGACATCTGTGTGCAGACGTACCGGATTTCTGTCCGGTCAGTAGCATGTCCGGCAGGGGCCGGGGCTACGGTTGCAGGAGGATTGTTTTCTGACGGAGCAGCCGGGGCACTGGTACGGTCACAAACGAACGAAACACCGAAGTATTCCATAAGCATGGTTCCGTCAGCGCACATGTGCAGGATCGGACCGAGCGCACTGGCATCCGATGATTCCAGATGCCCGCCCGTAAATGTGAGGGGTGTCAGTGTATCGTTTCCGAACAGGCGGGCTCCGTCAGCACTGACGGTGATATCCAGGGCAGTCATGCCAAGCATGGACCCAAGTTCGTTCAGTGCGGCTTCTGCCGGGATCCGTGCATCATCTGCGAATACATAGGATGCTTTCCAGTCCCCATACAGTGCCTCCGGTGTTTCCAGTGCGATGATCTCGGCCGGTATGGCGGCAGACTCAGCCGGAGCCTCCCGGGTGAATTCCATGATCATACCGTCGCTTTCACCCAGCAGACTGCCATCCTGCAGCGTGAATAGCTCTTCGCTTTCACTGATGATGATATGCAGGGTTCCGGTGTCATCCCTGCTCCAGGTACCCTGCTGTGTTTCATCATCCATAGCTGCTGTCACGGTGCCGTCTGCCTGAATGCTCAGAACCATGCTCAGACCGAAATCACCGGCAGCATAGGCTGAGCCGTTCATGGTGATTGTACTGAGATACCATACTCCGATACAGTCATCCGCGGCCACGGCAGGCTGAGCTTCGGGTGCAGTACTGCTGTTAGCGGGTATGGCCGGAACCTGTCTGCTTTCAAGCTCCAGATAGAACTGCCCGCCATTGCCGGTGAAGGTCATCAGTCCGTCTTCACACAACTGGATGGAGCTTACGGGCAGACCACTGTCGTCCTGGATCAAGCTGTACCATGCACCATCCCGGAATTCATAGGTGCCGGTTACATCATTGCCGAAGATCTTCATAGTGTTTTCTGTCAGTACAATGGTCCAGTCGCTGCCGATATACTCGGTAAGCTGACTGGCAATCGTGTCAGCAGATGCCAGCATGCCGCCGATCTGGACAAAGCGTGTGTTCCAGACACCGAAGGCAACGGATGCATTCGGGACTGCAATGGTGGCTGCCGGTGTGAAACCGGGCGCCGGTGGCTGCCGGTCCAGTGTCAGACTGACGGACTCATCCAACTGAAGCTCCAGCCAGCCACGGTCAGCAAGCGGGTTCAAAGTATTGTCACTCGTGCCGTCCGTCAGCACGATCCTCTGGTTTTCGACTCTCCAGAAGAGCGATTCCTGTTCATCGCCGGTGATCAGGGTCGCCGTGCCATCCCGATTCAGGATCAGTTCAATGTTACCGAATACGGATGCATCCATTTCCTGACCGTTCAGTGTAACGGTCTGTCCGTACCAGGTGCC
>ONWQ01000229.1 GCA_900321565.1 uncultured Eubacteriales bacterium | reverse complement strand
GAAATCGTGCGCGTAATCATCCAGTGGAATCCCATGGGCCCGGTCACCAATGGTTCCAACATGCTGCGGCTTTTCCCCAACTTCAATGATTTCAATATCCGGGATGCCAGCGGAAATGTAACCATTTATCTGTCCACCCTCATTCCCTTCGTGATTGCGGGCGTATGCATCGGATTGATCGTACTGCTGCTCAATTCAGGGTATGGCCGCGCACTGAAGTCCATCCGGGATGACGAAGTTGCCGCGGAAGCCATGGGGATTAACCTGGCACACCACAAGCGTCTTGCATTCTGCATCTCGTCTTTCTTTGCCGGGGTCGGTGGCGCCATGCTGGCCATGTATCAGACAACCGTGCAGGCCAAGTTCTTTACCACAGCCATGACCTATGAGATCCTGCTCATTGTGGTCATCGGCGGCGTAGGCTCGGTCACCGGGAGTGTGATCAGTTCCTTCCTGTTCGTGTCCGCCAGTGAATGGTGGCTGCGTTTCCTGGATGAAAAACAGATGATCGGAGACTTTACCGTACCATTCCTTCGCAATGGTTTCCGGCTCGTCGTCTTCTCCATCATCATCATGATTGTGGTGCTCTTCTTCCGCAAGGGCATTATGGGAACCAAAGAACTGCCTGACCTGTTCCGGCGGAAACGGAAGGAGGCAATCCAATGAGTGAGATGGAACTCAGAACCGTTTCTGATATGGAAACCAGTGGCGAAACCGTACTGAAACTGGAACATCTGACCATGCAGTTCGGCGGCGTCATTGCCGTCAATGATTTTTCCATGCATATTGATCAGGGCGAGATTGTGGCCCTGATCGGCCCGAATGGTGCCGGGAAAACCACTGCATTCAACTGTGTGACAAGCGTTTACCAGCCCACGGACGGCCGCGTATTCTTCCATGGCAAGGAGATCGGCAGCAGCAAGTATCATGTGACCCCTGACCGGATCACCGCACTGGGCATTGCACGAACCTTCCAGAATATCCGTCTGTTTTCGGGCATGACCGTTTTTGAAAATGTCATGACAGCCATGCACCTGCGCAGGAAAAGCAATCTGCTGACACAGGTACTGCATCTGAATGCCGAGGAAGAAAAGGCGAACCGGGCTAAGGCATGGAAGCTTCTGGAAACCGTGGGACTGACCGACGTAGCCGACGAAATGGCAACCAGCCTGCCCTACGGCAAGCAGCGCCTGCTCGAGATTGCCCGCGCACTGGCCACAGACCCGACCCTGCTTCTGCTTGACGAACCTGCGGCAGGCATGAATCCTCAGGAAACCGACGAGCTTGGACAGTTTATCGTCCGCATCAAGAATGAATTCCAGCTGACCGTGTTCATGATTGAGCATCATATGAACCTGGTCATGGACATTTCGGACCGGATCTATGTGCTGGACTTCGGAAAGCCGATCGCCAACGGCACACCGGAGGAAGTCCAGAAGAATCCCGTCGTGATTGCGGCCTATCTGGGGGTGGAAGAAGAATGAGCCTGCTGAAAGTCACAGACCTGGTGGTCAGCTACGGCGGTATTGAAGCCCTGAAGGGCATTTCCTTTGATGTGGAACAGGGGCAGATTGTCACACTGATCGGTGCCAATGGCGCCGGAAAGAGTACAACCCTGCGCTCCATTTCAGGCCTCGTCAAGGTCCGGGAAGGCCGTGTGTACTTTGAAGGAAGAGACATCACGGATTACGGAACGCAGAAGATTGTCGAGACCGGGATCGCCATGGTGCCGGAAGGCCGGCGTGTATTCCCCAACCTGACCGTACTGGAAAACCTCCGGATCGGCGCATACCTGCGCAAGGACCGGGACGTGATTGAAGAAGACATCAAGTATATCTATGAACTGTTCCCCCGGCTTCAGGAACGCAGCTGGCAGCTTGCCGGAACGCTTTCCGGCGGTGAACAGCAGATGCTGGCTGTCGGCCGTGCCATGATGACCCGGCCCAAGATGATCATGATGGACGAGCCCAGTCTGGGCCTGGCCCCGCTGGTCGTCAAGGATATCTTCCGGATCATTCAGACACTGAAGGAAACCGGCATGACTGTACTGCTCATTGAACAGAACGCAAACGCAGCCCTGCATGCCTGCGATTATGCCTATGTTATGGAGACCGGACGGATCACCATGCAGGGCACAGGCGAGGAACTCCTATCCAGTGAAGCCATTCAGGAAGCATACCTGGGGAAGAGCGGCAAGTCCAGATAAGCATGCCCTCAACCACTGCATTCAAAAACCTCTTCAGGAGAGCACGGAATCCCGGCTGCCTGAAGAGGTTTTTTTCACAGATTCTTTCTCCCGTTCTTGATCAGGCACTGTGCAGTCATCAGGACTTCTGTCGATCGCAGAATTCCAGGACCCTGGCATAGAAGTCTTTGGCCTCCTCAAACAGACCATGCCCAAGGCCTTCATATACATACAGTTCACTGCCTCTGATCGCCCTGTTCAGTTCTGTCGCTGCTTCACTGCCGACCGTATGGTCCTCGCTTCCGGCGATGATCAGCGTCGGGCAGCGGATCCCGGATATTTCACTGCGACAGTCAAACTCCAGGATCGCCAGGGCATTTTTCAGGAACCGGTCGTAAGTCCTGGGTTTCGTGAACCCGGCAAGCAACGGGAAAAACTTCCGGTTCTTCCGGAGGTAGCTGTCTGAATACATTTTTTCAGCAGTATCAACCATCAGGGTCGTATGGTCGCCACGCTTCGCCATCTGGATCCAGCCCGTCACAGTATCCTGCACAACAGCATTCGCATTCGGAGCCGTGACTGCCAGAATCAGCCTGCTCACCATTTCCGGATAATCGACCGCAATATACTGAGCAATCATACCGCCCTGGGAAACACCCAGCAGACACGCCGGACCGATCCCGAGTGCCTTCATGGCCAGAACCTGGTCCTTCGCCATGTCCCTTATGGAATAACCGTCCGGCATGTCATTCTTCCGGCTGAACATATAGACAGTATAGTCCCGGAGGTATTTCCTGTATGGCGCTGACAGGACCAGTGCCTTGCCTTTGACCGTGGCAAGGCCATCTGAAAGCCCAGGCAGTGCTACCAGGCATTTTTCACCGGTTCCGAAGGAAACATAGTACATGTCTGTATCGCCCAGTGTTATGCAGCCATTCGTTCTCATGATCTGTTGCCCCCGCTCTGCAATATACAAGGTATTATATGATTTTCTGCAATTTCATCAACCGCCGGAACAGTCCGGACCGTTGGCCAGAGCATTTCTGAGAGCGGGTGGTGTCTTTTTCAGGCAAGGCAGCCTCTAGCCTGCTGCCGGGTCTGCAAACCCTACAGGAAAAGGCATGACCCTGAGATCATGCCTTTTCCTGTACTGTATAAAACGCGCTCACGACAGCCAGACTGAATATCCTGATGCTTTGCTGAATCCTGTCAGTCCGGATCATCACGGCTGGGTATCATGGGGTATAGAATGCCCGGATATACGCTTCCACATCCTCACGGGTTCCACGGAACGGCCCCGGGGTCTCCATTTTCAGTGAGACGCATGCCGTGGCGTACAGAAGTGCATCCCTGAGATCTGCACCCAGCATACGCATGGCAAGATAGCTTGCAAAGACCGTGTCCCCGCGTCCTGTACGCCCGGACAGGTTTCTGGAGCGTACCGGGCATGTGCTCAGTGTTTTTCCGTCATATGCCAGCATTTCCGTGTTATAGGAAATGAGCATTTCAGGCACACCCCAGTCATGCAGTTTCCGTGCAGCCTGTACACGGTCTGTTTCCCCGGTCAGGATTTCCGCCTCATAGGCATCCGTCTTGAGAATATCAAAGTACGGCAGGTATTTCTCTTTTTCGCTCCAGTCATGGAATACAAGCTTTCCGTTCTCGCAGTGTCTGAGAAATCCCTGTGCATCCGCTGCCAGCAGACTCTGGCCTTTCAGGCTTTCCAGGAGAGGATCCGGGAAATCACCATACAGGAGTCCGGCCAGATGCGTAAGCTTACGCCGGACCTGCGGTACCTCCTCGGGCAGCAGCGGGTCCGCCTGTGCCGTGCATGCGGCCTCCCGGCGTTCACGATCCGCCGTCAGATACCGGTTCTGCATCACTGTCGTATACCGTGAGAGAAGCAGACAGCGGTCTGCTTCAGGCATGGCGAAGGCTTCCAGCACTTCCGTATCTTCCCGGGATGCCTTGATTCCGGCATATACACTTGCACCTGCCGCCATTGCAGCCGGAGCGCAGAACGTGACTGCACCGCCGATAATGCTGCTCGTTTCCCCTGTGTAGTCAATATTCACATCGCGCGTTGCAGCGCCCAGGATCAGCAGATCATAGGTTTTCATGCCTGATACTCCACTCCCCTGCCCAGGACCATGGCTTCATACGCCCTGCGTACTTTTTCGTAGTTCCCGTCCCGGTCCAGCGCAATCCCTCGTCCGACGCCATCCACAACCTGACCGCGCCCGATCTTTTCCAGCGCACGCTCGAGCTCATCCAGCAGCTGGGGTGCACTGCCCGGCGGTGTGCTCCTGCCGTCAAAGATGATATGCAGATAAACCGGCACATCTGTCGCCATCTCAGTGAGCATCAGCGGATAATCAATGCATCCATGACTGGACTTATGCGTCAGGTAGGAAATCAGATGCAGGGCATGTCCGGAAGCACGCGCGGATTCGATTGCACGGAGGAATACCGGGTTTTCCCGGAAAGCTCCCGACTGGATCGCATGATCCATACGCACATCGTCCTGTGCCACCACTCTGCCTGCGCCCAGGTTCGAGTGTCCTGCTTCGGAATTGCCCGTCTTGCCGTCCTGGAGCCCGACATACGTACCGGACGCCTGCAGCCGGCTGTTCGGCCACTGAGTGAGCATACGGTCCCAGGCCTGTGTGTCCGCAAGCCAGATCGCATCCCCGTCGTCTGCAGTACCATAGCCCCATCCGTCCAGGATGATCAGCATGACCTTATCGGAATGCAGTGCGTCCGCCGGGATCAGGCTATGTCCGGTCATTTCACCGGGCTGTTCCAGTCCCAGGATGGACAGTACCGTCGGCGCGACATCGCAGAGCACACCGTCCGCGGGCTTCACGCCCCGGGCCTGCGGGTCCAGGATCAGGAACGGCACCAGATTGGTCGTGTGCGCCACATGCGGTTTCCCTTCCGGTGTATACAGCGCTTCAATATTCCCGTGATCGGCTGTGACAAGGACCACATACCCCTGTTCCATGGCATGTCTGGAAACCCGGTCCACGGTTTCCGAGATGACATGGCAGGCCTTCAGCTTGGCCTCCCGGTTCGCAGTATGCCCGATAACATCTCCGTTGGCAAAGTTGGTCAGAATAAACGGAATCCCCTCATCCGCTGCCTGCATCACACGCTCCGAAACCGCCGGAAGACTGAGCTCCGGCTTCTGATCAAACGGAATCCCTTTCGGGGATGGAATCCGCACGTCTTCTTCGCCGGGGAACGGCTGGTTTTCACCACCATTGAAGAAGAATGTCACATGCGCATACTTCTCGCTCTCTGCGCAGTGAAACTGCTTCAGACCATGCTCAGCGATCACCTCAGCCAGCGGTCTGTGCACTTTTTCCGGCGCAAACGCGATAGGCAGGTTCTTGAATTTTTCGTGATACATGGTCATGATCACGAACTGGAGGTTCTTCATGTATTCCCTGTCAAACCGGTCAAACTCAGGCTCTGTGAATGCCTCAGTCAGTTCAATCTCGCGTTCACCCCGGCGGCAGCAGAAGACCACACTGTCCCCGTCCTGGATCTTACCCACCGGCTGTCCCTTGTCATCCACAAGCACCAGCGGTTCCATGGAATAGTCCGTCTGTCCTGCCTGATAGGCTTTCTCTACCGCCCTTGCCAGGGCGCGTGCACCGTGCTCACTCATAGCGTTTTCCCTATCCCTTCTCCTCTTGCTGGAAACAGATCCAGCAGCTGTGAAAAATGTGTAATGAACCGGTCCGGCCGGTTGGCTTCCGTCACGGTCTGTTCCTTCTTGCCTGGATAGCGCACGGCAACGGTCATGCCAAGACCGGCTGCCTTGGCACCCACGATGTCCCGGTCCAGATTATCCCCGACATAGCACGTATTTTCCCTGCGGCTGCCGCATGCTTCCAGAGCATAGTAATAAATGGCCGGGTGCGGTTTACGGATCAGGCAGACCGAAGACTGCTGTACTGTTTTGAAGTACGGTCTGAGCCCATCGCGGTCCAGCCAGTCATCCACTTCCTCCGTACCAACCAGATCACTCACAATCCCCAGTGTATACCCGCGGCGGTACAGTTCCTTGATCGTTTCAATCCCGCCATCCGTCACCACACGTTCACCTTTGGTCTTGCGGTATTCCCAGGTCAGTGCATCCGCTGCTGCACGCACACGCTCTTCCGGCAGGTCATACGCCAGCCAGCGTGTCCAGAGTTCCTGGACGGGCGCTTCACAGTAGAAATGCAGTGCCCACTCACGGTACCGGTCATACCGGGGCTCAATGACCTCATGGTAAAACACTTCCGGGTCTGCATCCACACCCAGAAGCTCACAGATGCGCGCCCTGGCTGCATGACTGTAGGCTTCATCCTTCCGGATCACGCGGAATGTATCCCCCAGGTCCACAAAGATTGTATCAATCAAGAAACTCACCCCCGTTGAAGGATCGGAATCTCCAGCACATCCTCGAAGTGATGTACAATGTAATCCGGACGGTTTTCGTCCGTAATCTTCTTTGTTTTCAGCTTCTCTTCCGAGATAAACAGTATGTTTGCACCAATGCCTGCACGCTTCGCTCCGGTGATATCGCGGTTCAGGTTATCCGCAACCGATGCACACTCTGCCGGTTCGAGCCCGAGCTCGCGGCAGCCCATGAAATACATCTCGGGGTCCGGTTTGCGGATATGGCAGACGGAAGAAAGCACCACGCAGTCGAAGTATGACTCCAGTCCGTCTTCTTTCAGCCAGTCATAGATTTCATACTCACCGATCAGGTTGGAGAGAATCCCCAGCCTGAACCCGCGCGCCTTCAGTTCCCGGATCACCCTGTACCCGCCTTCCACCACGCGCCGCTTGCCCTTGACCTGACGGTACTGGAACGTCATTTCATGACAGATTTCGCGCAGCTTGTCCTCCGGATACTCCGGCAGCAGCCAGTCCTTCCAGAGTTCATAGTCCCCGGCTTCACGGTTCTCGGTCAGTGCCCATTTCCGGTACCCGGACTCATAGGTTTCATCAATGTGTCTGAGGAA
The DNA here is from genome assembly GCA_900321565.1 of uncultured Eubacteriales bacterium. Lineage (GTDB taxonomy): Bacteria > Bacillota > Clostridia > Christensenellales > Aristaeellaceae > UBA2943. Next base: position 2,161 of record ONWQ01000229.1, on the reverse strand, counting down.
CGCTTCTGCATCCCCGACACCGGCGAGCTCGGCCATGCGCATCATTGCCCTGTGCTGATGCTCCGGGTTTGCGTCACAGATGCGCAATGTTCCGCCCAGGTCAAAGAATACACCACGAATCATGCTTACGGCCTCCTGTCGGTTTGCTTACGGGAACAGGTCCAGCAGTTCCGGGATCGAATGGATCCGGTAATCGGGCTGCTTGGTCGGTTTCTTACCTTCCCGGTCCGCCGTGCCGGCGTCCTCAAAGAGGACCATGCACCCGAACCCGGCATCCTTTGCGCCTTCCACATCCCGCACCGGGTTGTCTCCCACATAGGCGCACTGGGATGGCTTGGAATCAATGCACCGTGCTGCAAGCAGATAGATCTCCGGGTCCGGCTTGCGCAGACGCACCTTGGAGGACAGGATCACGGTCTGGAAGCAGTCGGCCACACCGGCGTCACACATCCAGTCCGGGATCTCTGTTTCCGTGATCGTATTGGCAATGATACCCAGTTTATACCCGCGCGCCTTCAGTTCGCGCAGTGTTTCCAGCGTGCCGTCATGCACCACACGCCGGCCGTCATGGTCGCGCCAGAGCCGGGTCAGCCTGGCAGCATTGCGCGCAATGCGGTCCGCCGGATAGTCCGGGAGCAGGTACTGCAGCCACAGTTCCATCTCGCTCGCATCCAGCAGCCTTGACTTGGCCAGTTTCCTGTACGCCTTCCAGTTCCTCTCCAGCTTTTCAAAGAACACATCATGTTCTTCTTCAGTCCCGCACAGTTCCATCAGCTCGCGTTCCGCATTGGCCGCAAACTCGGGGTCTTCCACAACATAGCGCAGGGTAGCCCCTACATCAAAGAAGATCGTATCAATGGATTTCATAGTCATTTCCTTTCATTCTCTCTGCAGATGATTTCCGGGATTTCGGTCAGTTCCCGGATCTCATAATCAGCCTGATAGCCAAGTTCTGCCATGCCCGCATCCCGTCGCCAGCTGCTCGGGCTTGCAATCTGAATGACAAGGCGCCATCCTGCATTGCGCACACCGCGCACATCCCGCGACAGTGTATCGCCCACGTATGCCATTTCCTCCGGTCTGAGATGCATGGCCTTTTCCGCCATACGGAAGATCTCAGGGTCCGGCTTGCGGATCCCGGTCCCCGCAGAGGTCAGAATACATTCCATATATGGGTCCAGTCCATACTCCAGTACCAGGTGCGGTACCAGGGTTCTGGAAATGATATTGCTGATGATGCCCAGCCGCAGCCCGTCCTGTTTCAGTGCCTGCATGCAGTCAAGCAGACCGGGTCTGCGCAGATTACATACCCGCTCATAGTCGTACAGAAAGCTCAGTTCCTCCGCGACCGGTGCAAGGCGTTCACGGCCAAGATGCTGCTGTCTGAGATAGTACTCGTCCCAGATCTGAACCGGCTCGAGTTCCCGCATGCTTTCCTCCACATGCGCCTTATACACCCTGCCGTTCTCCTCCAGCTGCCGGGCCAGTGCTTCCGGTGACATGTTCAGTACAATCCCGTACTCAGAAAGCCGGCTGAGCAGCCTCTGTGCAAACCAGAGCTTTCTTTTTTCATCCGTTGTACATACATGCAGTGTACCGCCCAGATCAAACAGAACCGCACGGATCATATGCTCCCTCCTCTGCACAGTCGCCTACCCGGCCTTACTTCAGCCGGATACAGATCCCGATCAGGCACGTATAGGGCTGGATAAAGTACTCATAAAACTCACGGTCAAACTGTGAGAAAACACTTTTTATATCCAGCCAGTCCCACCATGCTTCGCCGAAACAGTCCATTTCCCAGACTTCCACAGACTCCATGCGCGGATCATCACCCACCAGTTCCCGCCATTCTTCCGCACTGCGGAACAGGTATGCATCCTCACCCAGCCACTGTTCGAGCAGCTCAGTCGCCTGCCCTGCATACGCCTGCTTGATCCCCGGCACACCGATCATGACCAGACCGTGATCATTCATGTACGGCAGGATTTTCTCCTGAATGAATCCTTTGCGTCCGGCAAAGGTATGGTACGCATTCACACAGACCAGTGCATCGAAGTAGTTTTCCTCATAGTGCGGATCATACGCGTCCTCACTGACGACCGTGATCCGGTCGCCCTCGCCCCAGTCCATAAACCGTTCCCGGTTGTCTTCCGCACTG
>ONWQ01000251.1 GCA_900321565.1 uncultured Eubacteriales bacterium | reverse complement strand
GCTGACCACGCCCGCATTCTGAAACAGCTCCGGGACGCGCAGGCGGTGGTGTTCGGCTTGCCGCTCTATGTGGACGGCGTTCCGTCTGACGTGCTCCGCTTCATAGAGGAAATGGAGACCTTCTGCCGCGAACACGGCCTGAAGTTCCATGTTTACTGTATTGCAAACAACGGCTTCATCGAAGGAAAGCAGAATGAGCCACTGATGCAGGTCTTCGAGCATTTCTGCACGCGCGCCGGACTTGTGTGGGGCGGTGGCGTCGGGATTGGCGGCGGCGTCATGCTGAACGTGACCCGGATTCTCTTCCTCGTGGACATAGCGCTTCTGGTGCTGAATATCGTGCTGAGTGCAGTGAACTCCGGTAATTTCTTCCCGAAGGAGGCCTGGATCAGCTTCGCGGAAAATGCGGCTCTCCTGCTGTTTTTCAACCTGGGTGTGCTGTTTTTCCTTGCCCGCATGGGCCGGCACATCCGCAGGACAGAATTCAGCGACAAGAAATACACCCGCATATTGATTCCTTCCTTCGTCTTCATCGTGTTTGCAGATATTTTCTTTATCATCATTTCCATCTTTGAGGGCGGTATCTTCCACGGATGGCTGGCAAAGAAACAGTAAGGATACACATTGTATTCGCGTAAAAGGAGATAGAACCATGGCTTATTCATCCAGACAAGACAGAGTAAAGCTGATAACAATCATCGGAATGGCTGTCATGCTGATCGCGGTTGCGGTCAAAGCAGCAACATCCTCCACTCTTGCTGCCGCAGCAATCCACATCGCGGGGCTGGCATGTTTCTTCACGATCGAAGGCATTGAAAAGACGCCCGATTCCAAGTCCGGTCTCAGTTTCAAACGTTTCTTTTCTGATCTGAAGAAGCCGGGAGTCATTCCCCTGATTCTTCTTATGCTTATTCTGACTCCTGCACAAATGCTCCTGAGCAAGGCAGTGTTCGGCAAGGCCTATGTAGACCATGTGCTGGGGCGTGTCAGTGCGCCGGGGCTTGATCAGCTTCCGCTGCTGCTGTTTACTCAGATTGTCACCGTTCTGGGAGAAGAGATCGAGTTCCGCGCGTTCTTTGTTGGAAAGGGTATGAAGCACTTTCCGTTCTGGCCGATTGCAATAGCCGGCGCTGTACTCTTTGCCGCGGCACATTACACCGCAGGCGCTGCGGGTATCGTTGCGTGGGACCTTGGCGGAATCATGATCGATGCGATCCTTTATGCAATTCTGTACCGCAAGACCGGAAACTGTCTGATCAGCTTCATTCCGCATTTCCTGAATAATATGATCGGATTCTTCCTTGTTCCGATACTGTTCGGGTAAAAGAATACACCGCAGGAACCTGATATGCTCCCGCGGTGTATTTTCTGTCTTCGCGTCCTCTGTCATAGCTGCGGTGCGGGGCTCCTGCCGACGCCTGGTATTCCGGCGCCTGGCTTCCGCCTTCCTGTCCCGGAGTTTCTTTCGGCTGCTCTCTTTTTCGGCGGTTTCTGCCGGGGCTGCTGCTTCCTGTTGACCTGACGCTCCCATGCTGTCAGATCACGGTGAACCTGCTCCACAAGGATCACGGCGTCGTCATACAGCCGTTTCAACGCCTGCGCGCCGGGACAGTCGTCCCCTTTCAGAATACCGGGATCCGGCGGTCGGTCTCCTGCTGTATACCTGTCATCTTTTCCTGCAGGGCCTCGCGCTCTTTTCCTCTGATCAGTCCGGTCGTTCCTGCGAGCTGCTTTTCCGGCTGCGGCAGTTCTCCGTACATGCGTGCCTGACCGCTCCAAACCCGTCCTGTGCCCTGGCCATCGGCTTGTGCATCCTGCGATATCCCGCCCTGCCAGCGGACAGGGCAGGCCTCGGCAGGACCTCCGTCACCTGGGTCCATCCCGTACGGATTTCCCGGGTCATCCGGCCGGTTTCCCGTACTGTTTTCCGCAGCCGCTGCAGATTCCGTCATGAACACAGACGGGGCTTCCGCACTCCCTGCAGCTCATCTGTTCGCGCTCCCGGGTAAGAAAAGCCTCCATGCCCATCTTACGGATATCCCGTATGTTCTGAAGCGGTGACTCGTAAATCGGGTACCGGGTCGTATAGCGGTTCTCCTTCTCCATGACGTCGGTGCAGGGAAAATCCGGGCATTCGTCACAGAAGCGGTATCCTTTCTGTTTCCGTTTTTCGCAGAGAATGATGCCGCATCTTTTCGCGCAGAACTCAGGCTTGTTTTCATCCGGGCCGTTGCAGCCCGGGCAGGGCCTGTCTTTTTGCAATGCGCGGGAGCAGAGACTGCAGTCCAGCCCGCACGGGGCAATCATGTCAGCTGTAAACATCCGAAGTTCCCTCCTTGCTCCAATCCATCCGGAACGGAAATGTTTTTCCGTTTCTTCATCATTCCGCTTTTCCGGCATGTGCCTGCCGGGCTATATGGGGCCATGGTCCAACCGGACGCAGATACTCCGGAACCTCTCCGCACCAGGCTCTGCCATGTCCGGGCCGGTCATGGACTGCCGGAACCTTTCATATTTCCCGTTTCATCTCTGTTGCACGATGCCCGGTCATCCTCAAAACCAGAATGGGATCACCTTCAGCCGTCTCCTGCGCAGACACTTCATGGGTTTCCGGACACGATCTTCACAAAAGCCTGCCGGCATTCCGGCAGGGATTGCCTTCAGACAGAAGAACGCGCTGTCTTCCGGATGTCGAGAACCAGGATGACGAGTGACACCATGCACATCCCGGCCAGCATGATCTCAAAGGCGGAGTTCAGCCCGTCGAACAGCGCTGTATGGTTCCATGTGACAAAGGGGGCCAGGTTCGCGATCACATCATAGAGAAAATGCAGAAGCATCGGAATCACAAGATTGCCGGAAACAAAGAAGATCACCGCGAAGGCGAAACCCAGGACGCCTGTCTGCAGAAAAGTGTATGTGCTCCAGCCCGTGACGCAGTGCAGCAGGCCAAACAGGACTGCGCTGCCGGGCACCAGGAGCAGCTTCATACCGGGACTCTTCCCTGTCTGCCTTTCCCCCTGCAGGAGCAGATACCGATAGTTGAGTTCCTCATAGAATCCCGTGGCGATCTGCTGAAGCAGGACTCTCGACAGAAAGATCCCCGGGGTCAGTCCGGTGATCCCGCCAAACCCGGAGACCACCGTAACCACATAGTACACGAAAAAGAGCAGGAACCCGCTCCCGGCAAGCAGCGCGTCCTTCGCACCGCACAAAGACAGGATATCCCGCCAGTCTTTCCCGAACAGCCTCCTGCTGACCGCCAGGATGCCGATGCCGGACAGCACACGCAGTGCAGAACTGACCAGGTACCATGTCACGCCTTTCAGGACTCCGAGCAGGAACAGGGAAAGACCGATGAACAGTCCGGCAAAGACAAAATGCCAGAGTATGCCGCCGAAGCGCCTGCTTAGAAACCATCTCTTCATGCTGCCGTGTTTCACTCCTCATTTAAGGCCGGTATCGCGTGTCCCCTGCCCTGCTATGCCTTCAGCGTCCTCAGGTATGCTTTCTGTTCGTCAGATATCCTGAAGCTTTCCAAGCTTTTGCGGATCGTCTTGTTGTGCACCCAGTCAGACAGCCGCCTGTCTTCCAGATAGGGCAAAACCGATGTATACTGCTTTGCAAGAGCCGTGGCAAAATACCAGGCGATCATCATATTGACATAGTATTCCTCAGACCTGATTTCCGCTACCCAGTCTGCGTACCTGGTGTCAAAGCGCGCGTCCAGAAAATGCTGCATCAGCAGGCCGACGGCAAACCTGACCGTATAAGTCTTACCGGACCGGATCCAGGTCTGAATGTACGGGAGCAGCCTTTCCGGTTCTTTCCCGAACGCCTTGGGGGAAAGCTGGTCGCAGGTGGCCCAGTTATCGATATACGGCAGGAATGCACAGACCTGCGTGATGCACGTGTCAAAATCCTTTTCCCGGGAAATCACAAAGGCATGCAGCTGGTCTTCATCGAAGTACTGATGCGGCAGGCAGGAGAGGAACGCGCTTATATCCTGGTCCTTATACAGGTCTCTTGCCAGCAGACGGAGTGCGGGCGTCCTGACGCCGATGATCCTGTCTGCGGGTACTGTGGGAAGGATTCTCGTCTGCAGGGCAGCATACTCCCTGTCCTGAAGCCGGAACAATTCTGCCACGATCTCATCTCTGTTCATTTGGTTTTTCCGCCTTTCCTGCCACCGGAGCGGCATGACAGCACATGCACACAGCTCATATGCCTGTCAGCACAATATCCGGTGAAATCCTTCTCCATTTCATGCCGGCAGGGAACCATCCCGGACGATCTGCCGTATGGTGTCCGCATACCGGTCCGCGTGACGCATGGAAAACTCACCATGCCTGTATCCTTTCAGCCAGTACAGCGTGCAGTCCGGGCAGATCCTGCAGATGGTTTCGGCAGAGTGCCGTATCTTTCCTGTTTCGCCTGTCCCGGCAAACACATGAATCCGTGCAGAGGATGCCCGGAGCGGATCCTTCAGGGTATAGGCTGTATTGGCTTTCAGAAAAGCAATCATGTCCTGCCT
>ONWQ01000030.1 GCA_900321565.1 uncultured Eubacteriales bacterium | reverse complement strand
TTCTGATGGCTTTGCTGTTTCCTTTCCGCCGACTACATTCGCACGTTTCTTATAGTCACCGACAGCAAACCAGTTCAGTGTTGAATCTTTCGTATCACGCTTCAGTATGTAGTGTAACTGTTTAATAATGTCCTCTGTCAGTTCCTTCTCTGCATTGTCAATTACATAATCTATTGCCCGGAAATGATGTACTGTCTCCAGAACGTCATCCACAGGAATGCCGTCCCCTGCATCCAGTGTATTGGTCTCAAATATCATCCTTGTCTGATCTTCTGATAGCCTACTTCCCTCAATATGATTTGAATTGTATGTCATGCTGATCTGAAGTTCATGATACAGACCACCAGGGAGTTTTATCGCCTTTTCTTCCCTCAGTACCTGAAGGATCCTGTTATCTGATACTTCTTTCATCAGGGAATCCGGTGCCGTCCCAAGATACTCCGCTATTCTATTGATGCTTTGTCTGGAGAGTCTTTCCCCTTTTCTGATCTTTGCAATCGTACGCGTGGAAAGCCCTGTTGCTGCAGAAAGCTCTGTTTTCCCAATTTTCTTATCCTTAAGGATCCTCTCAAGACCGTCATATGAGATCATTCGCCATGTTTCTCCTCATCAGCATTCTTTACATATTGTACCGTTTTTAAGGTAAAAAGTAAAGATTTTTCAGACACAATGCAAGAAATTGTAAAGATGCACACGAAAGAGCACACATTCTGTCCGAAGGCAGCACCTGTCGTTCAGATTACAAGTAACTGCTTCCTTCAACCAGCGCGACGGAACCATGTTCAGATGAATGCTTTCCCGGCCTCATCCATTACATCGAAAACGTTCTATGTGCTCCAGATACAGCAAAACCAGGGATTTCTACCTTCTTTGCTTCACCAATCGTCTGCCCATGGTCCCGGTGTTTGAATGTCACAGAAGGTGCAATCCGCTTTCATGCCCCTGTAATACTCTGTTTTTTCATCCTCTTCCGATCGGATCAAAGGAACTGCTTTTCTTGTATTCACGGCAGATTTGCAACGTATCCTGCATTAATCATCTGCCGCAGGTAACTATTGATGGACTGAGGATAGACTGAGGATGGAAAGAAAAAAGCAAATATATGCCTGCCGCTATCTGAAGGAACCCAGGCTACAAATCCCCGAACGAGAAACACCGGTTTGCCGAAAAGTACCACAGAAAACCAGTCCGGGGTCAGCAGCATACACGGACCGGAAAGCTCCGGTCCCGGATCCGTGCTGTCGGTGGATAATCATTCTCTGTTTCCGGCATACCCAGTTCCTGCGGTGTGGGACCCACAAAAGAGGATTCCGTGCCATGAATTTCAATCGCATTTTCCCTGATTCGGACCACAGCATACAATGTTGCCGCATACGGTGCCGTAAACGGGAGTGTGGGGTACATCGTGCACAGTTTCCGGCTGTACCGGACCGTTGCAAAGCGTTCCCCGGTATAGTGGTAGGATACACTGTTCACATCCCAGAACGGGATGCCTTCGAGCATGCGCACCCCATCCACATGCCCATGGCCGTTCATAGCCATCAACACCTTTCCTTTTCCATACCGTGAAAGAATATCCAGTACCTTTTGCCGGTCATGGATGCCGGATACAGGGTCTGCCAGGGACGCATGCGAAAGAAGAATGCATGGTTCTTTCGAGTCTTTCAGTTGCTGTTCCAGCCACCGGTACTGTTCATCCGACAGAAAGCGCAATTCGTCTTCAGAGTAGTCACTGCTGTTCCCAAAGGCCATGTCCACGAGCCCGTCCCTGGTCCGGATCATGTTTGTGTCCAGTACAAGGAACCGGATCCCGGCTTCCATAAATGCATAGTACGGACCGGGCAGTCCCCAGTACCGGCACATGGTTTCTTTATCACACACATGCAGGTCATGATTCCCGATCACACTGTATACCGGTTTCCGGATCCCTTCCAGAAGAGCACGGACAGCCAGTTTCTCATCCTCCCGGCCTGTAGCCCATGGGCGATTCTTCTGCAGGATTGCCAGGCCTTCCGGACAGTATTCCCGAAGGAATCCTTCTTCCGGATACTGCATATCCCCCAGCTGAATCAGAAAATCCACATGCTGCTCCTCTGCTGCCCTCGCTATCATTTCCATCCGCGCTACCGCGTCCGGGATCCCGTCGGCATGCAGGTCCGCCATGACCAGGAAACTTGTCTCCCGCATAGGAATCCTCCTCACAGTGTTTTCATCACATCTGCAGCGGTCTGCAGATCCTCATCGGTGGCCTGCAGGGTGTTCCAGGAGAGTACCACCGTTTCACACCCGGACCCGGCCGCCAGGCGGACCGAGGAATCCACATCCCCGGCTGAGATCTCGCAGAAGCCGGGGACCCGGTTAATCTCCAGGCCCGGCCATACAATGTCCTTCCATGCACTCAGGCTCTGCAGCTGCACCTTCATGGAAGACTTTCGCGTGATATCCTCGCCCCAGAGCCGCTGCAGTGCACCGGACACAGCCGGTCCATAGCCGTCCGCCTCGTAGGGGATCCCGGCGGGTGCCCATGTCCGGAAGTACATCATGGGTTTCACAAAGTCCACTTCCGGCAGGATCGCATGCAAGTCCTGTCCGACCAGGTCTGCAAGCGCAGGCGCGAACGTATCCACCCCCACCCTGAGCCCACGGGCATGGAATGCACCTGCAAGCATATGGATGGCTTCCGTAATGGTCTCCCGCCGGATACGGCTGAGTGTCTCCATGTCCGGATCCGGAAAGTGAAAGACCCCTTCCGACAGTGAGTCCGGTACACTCCAGGTTCCGGGTTCGGAAGCCCGTACCCTGGCCTCCATGCGCCGGATGTCGGCACCCTGTGCCCGGATCCGTTCCCTGCACGCTGCGCAGAGGCACCCGAACCGATGCGGATCCCCGCCGGATGCGGACGGATAGCGGATCCGGTCCAGGAACACACCGTCCGGCAGGAACTCCCGGGTGAGTGCATCAAAGGATTTCAGAACGCTTTCCCGGTTTCTCCGGCTGCCGGGACATACAAACTCGAACTCTTCGCCGGCGATCGGATGCATGCCTGATGCGTGCGCCGGTTCCCACAACAGCATGGGATCTGCCTCCTGCGGATGCTGCACATCCGCAAAAACCGGAAGCCAGAGATAGGTTTCCACCCCGCGCGCCCGGGTAAGATCTCCAAGCATGGAAAAAAGGCCGGGCTTTTCTCCCCAGCCGTAAATCAGCCCCCGGACAGGCAGGATGTCCAGCATATGTTCAAGCCGGGCCCGGACACTGGAGATGTCCATGGCAAGCGGGTGCCCGAACACACCGGTGGAAAGCTGCAGTATGGCATTCATGGATTCTCTTCCTCCTGTCCGGTAACCGGGACTTCACGGAACCCGGATGGCATGCGCCAGGGCTGTCCGGATACGCGCTTCCGGGATTGCATCCCCGTTCTCTTCTTCCGCTGCCCAGAGCAGCGCACCCACCACCGGCTCGGACCGGATCGGCCGGATGGTGAACCGGGTCTCCGGGAACGCAGTACAGAGCCTGGCTTCCATGACATCCCGTGTCCTTGTGCACCCGGCGCGCAGGAAGCAGGAGCCGACGAGCACAAGGTCTACCTGTCCATCTGCCGTGAGTCGCGGCAGGCGCCGGAGCACACTGCCGATACTTGCCGCATACTCTTCCCCGGACCCTGTCAGGATTCCAAGCGCCACCGGGTCTCCCTGCTGCGCACAGGCATGCACGGTCACAGAAAGCTCTCTCTGCACCCTCTCACGCTCCGGGCCCTCCATGCACTCCGAGAGCCGTTCCACGAACAGATCCGGACTCTCCGCCTGCACCAGTTCCAGAACACGTGCCGTCATCGACGTATCCGGGCCATGCTTTTCCAGACTGTTATAGACCGCCTGGATTGCCTGTTCTGCATAATAGCTGCCGCCTCCGCGGTCACCCGTCAGGTGGCCGAGGCCACCTGCCTGGGCCGTACTGCCCTGGTCATCGATCCCGTAGACACAGAAGCCGGTCCCGTTGACCGCACAGACACCGGTCGGGCATTCCGCCTTGATACCCAGCACTGCGTCATTCGCCAGACGGAACCGGGTCAGTCCGATCCCACAGAAGATGTCTGAGATCAGGGCATGCTGGCGTTTTGTATCCACACCCGCGATCCCGAGCCCTGCGCAGGAAACGTCCTGTGGCGCGATCCCGGCAGCATCACACAGTTTCCGGATATGCATATCCATCACGGTCCGGAATTCATCATACCCGCCCGGCATGCCTTCATGGTTCCCGCACCCGCCATACAGCAGCCAGATCCGGTCCTGCTGCGGACTGTACAGCGCATACGCAGTCTTGGTCGCGCCGGCATCGATCCCAAGCATATACCGTTCCACAGCATTCCCTCCTCCCGGCCAGTTCAGTCTTCCAGGGGCACTCCGTCCTGATCGCAGACCCTGCTGTCAATGATCAGGTAGTTTCTGCGCGCTTTCACGGCTTCTGCATACTGCCTGAGGTCAGTCAGCGGTTCACGGAGCGCCACACCACTGGTCCCGCAGAATTCTGTCCGGTGGATATCCGTACCCGAAGTCCTTGGGACCTCCGGGTGCGCTTTCGCCCAGGCCATGACCTGTGCATTCTCGTTATCCTTGTCGTTCCAGGCACCGTTCACAACCTCAATCCCGTCCACGATCGTCTCATCAATGGTCGGGTTGGGCGGAATATAGGAGCAGTGACGAAACGGGTGCGCCCGGATGACAAACCCGCCGGATGTGCGGCAGAGCGCACAGTACGCCCTGGTATCCAGGGACGGGAGTTCCGGATGCGCCAGAAGGAAGTCCGGACCCAGACAGTAGGTCAGGTAGTCCTCCCCGCGTGCGCAGCTCATTTCCCAGGCAAAGAAGACTTTCAGGGATGTGCCCTCAGCCGCCTCCACTGCTGCCTTGTACCCCTTCTGCTGGAGCTCGACCAGTTCTACCCATGTCTTTCCGGCCGTATCATCCCGGTCCAGCACGAAGTGGTCCGTCACAATGATCGCATCAAACCCGGCCCGCAGGAATGCTCCGACCATCTGCTCCGCGCTGTCCGGTGCACACTGGCTGACCTGACTGGTATGCAGGTGCGTTTCCACCTTATACAGTTTT
>ONWQ01000250.1 GCA_900321565.1 uncultured Eubacteriales bacterium | reverse complement strand
CCTTTGCCGGTCTGCTGCACACCGGAAAACAGACCTGATGAGAGGAGTCAGCGCCAGAGTATGAAAACAGGACTGATTATGGAAGGCGGTGCCATGCGCGGCATGTTCACGTGCGGTGTGATGGATGTGCTGATGGAGCATGGCATACACTTTGACGGCGGTGCCGGGATCTCTGCAGGCGCGGTTTTCGGATGCAATTTCAAGTCCGGACAGATCGGGAGACCGATACGGTACAACAAGACTTACTGCCGGGATCCCCGTTACTGCAGCTTCCGTTCCCTGATCCGGACAGGTGACCTGTACGGTGCCGATTTCTGTTATCATGAACTGCCGGACCATCTGGATCCTTTTGACAGGCAGGCGTTTGCCGCCAGCCCCATGGCGTTCTATGTGGGTGCAACCGATGTCCAGACCGGAAGTTGCGTGTATCATCTGTGCACCGATGGCGGCGACACGGACATGCTCTGGTTCCAGGCTTCCGCCTCCATGCCTCTGGTTTCCAGACCGGTCCGGATTGACGGGCACGCCTACCTGGACGGCGGCATCAGCGATGCCGTACCCTACCGGTACATGGAAACACTGGGGTATACAAGGAACCTGATTATACTTACACAGCCGAAGGGCTACCGGAAAAAACCGGTCCGTGCTGTGCATGCCATGAACTGCCTGCTCCGGCGCTATCCCGGAATTGCCGGAGCCATGGCGCGGCGGCACATGATGTATAATCAGCAGATGGATGAACTGGACCGGATGGACCGGGACGGGAGCGCATGGATCATCCGGCCGGAGGAAGCGCTGCGCATCGGGCATACAGAGAAAAACCCGGAAGAACTGGAACGCGTATATCAGACCGGTCGCCGGACCATGGAAGCTCAGCTTTCCGGCCTGATGCATTTTCTGAACAATACATGAAAAGAGGCACACATCATGGATACACTGGCTGGTGAATGGATCATGAAAGGATGCAGACGCTCAGACCCGGAATGCCTGCACTCTCCGGAGGATCTTCTGAAGCTGATCCGGAAAGTCGGGTTCATGCCTCTGTTCTCCAATGAGATCCCCGGTTTTTCCGTCGAGGAGCATACCGTAGCCTCAGACTGGTGGTCGGATGACCCGGCACGGGACCCCTGGGTCTGGAGGCAGCTTCTGGCTTCCGAGACCAGTGTTGCCTACGGCAAATTTTTCGACAGGAAAGCGGGATTTGTCTCCAGGGAATGGTTCCCCTGTTTTGCCAATTACCGGCGCGACGGGTACGATGCTGAAGGCATGTATGAGGACGGAAAGCTTTCCGCACGCTGTAAACGGATACTGGACGTACTTGAACCGGATGAGGATGCCATCGGCAGACGGCTCCTGTCCGGTGAGATCCGCAGGCTGGCCGGACTGGATAAAGGGTTTGAGGGCGCCCTGAGTGAGCTGCAGATGAAAACATTCCTTCTGATGGGAGATTTCCGGCAGAAACGGAACCGGCACGGAGAAGCCTACGGGTGGCATGTGGCTGAACTGATGACCCCGGAAACCAAGTGGGGATACTCTGCCGTCAATGACTGTGATGAATCGCCGGAGGCTTCCTGGCTGCGCATCCGGGAACAGATCAGAAAGCACTGGCCCCAGGCCGGTGATACGGAAGTACAGAAAGTACTTGGAATCAGGAAATGAGGTCAAAGTATGCCGTTTCAGATTATCCGGAATGACATTACCCGGGTTCACGCGGATGTGATTGTCAATACCGCCAACCCGCATCCTGTCATCGGCAATGGCACGGATTCCGCGGTCTATGCCGCCGCCGGCAGGGAACAGCTGCTGGCGGCACGCCGGAACATCGGCGAGCTTGCTCCTGGCAGTGTGGCAGCAACTCCGGCTTTCCAGCTGCCGGCCCGGTATATCATTCACACAGTCGGCCCGGTCTGGACCGACGGGAACCATGGGGAAAGAGACATCCTGCGGGCCTGTTATGCCAGGTCCATGGCTCTGGCAGACGAGCTTGGCGCACAGAGCATGGCATTCCCTCTGATTGCCACCGGTGTGTACGCATTTCCAAAAGAGGAAGCGCTGGGAATCGCGCTTTCTGAAATCGGCGGGTTCCTTCTCGGTCATGACATGATGATTTTCCTGGTCGTGTTTGACCGGACATCCTTCGCGCTGTCCGGTGCACTCCTGGGTGAAATTGACACTTTCATTGATGATCATGACGTTCATATGGCCGCCCTCTCAGAATACGGGACACAGGCGGTCCTCCGTGAACGCAGGATTGCACAGCTGGCCGGAAGCTTCCGGAATGCACAGCCGGATACAGGCCTTCCCGGTCCATCCAAAAAGCCGGTGCTGCCGGAAGAGACGGAGAGTCTGGAAGAGGTGCTGAACCAGACAGGGAGCACATTCCAGGAAAAGCTCATGCAGTTGATCCGCGAGAGTGGCCTGGATGATGTAACCGTATACAAGAGGGCCAATCTGGACAGAAAAGTGTTTTCCAAGATCCGCTGCAGGAAAGACTACAGGCCCTCCAAAAAGACCGCCGTCGCTCTTGCAATCGCACTGCATCTGGATATGCCGGCCATGCTGGACCTGCTTGCCCGGGCCGGGATTGCCTTTTCACCCAGCAGTAAATTTGACCTGATCATCACATTCTTTGTGACGCATGGCATCCATGATATCTACGAGATCAATGCCGCCCTGTTTCAGTACGGGCAGCCCCTGCTCGGTGCGTGAGGAAAGCATTTGTCTCCTCTCAGGCGACCACTGGCGGCATAAACTGAGTATACTGATATCTGAGAAAGAAAAAGGAGGTCATGAACATGATCGGAGCAATCCTGGGCGATATGATCGGCAGCCCGTATGAATTTGACAGAGGAAACAAGACAAAGGACTTTCCGCTTTTTTCTGCAGGTTCTGAGTTTACAGATGACTCGGTCATGACCATTGCAGTCGCTGAAGCACTGATGGATACCCTGGGAAGGACGGATGAAGAGATCCGGGCCGCACTGGTGGAATCCATGCAGAAATGGGGAAAACGGTATCCGGACGCAGGATACGGCGGAATGTTCTATCACTGGCTGCACAGCCGGCATCCAAGTCCTTACGGAAGCTATGGCAACGGGAGTGCGATGCGCGTATCCGCCGCCGGCTGGCTGGCTGATTCCTGTGAAGAAACACGTCACCTGGCCCGGCTGACAGCAGATGTTACACACAATCATCCGGAAGGAATCAAGGGGGCCGAAGCTGTGGCGACTGCCATCTTTCTGGCAAGAACCGGCAGCAGGAAAGAGGAGATCCGCAGCATAATCACCCGCGAATTCGGATATGATCTTTCCAGAACATGCGATGAAATCCGGCCCGCCTATCATCATATGGAAAGCTGTCAGAAGACCGTACCGGAAGCCATCACAGCATTCCTGGAAGGGAACGATTTTGAAGATGTCATACGGACCGCTGTCTCCCTGGGCGGCGACTGCGATACCCTGACCTGCATTGCAGGCAGTATGGCTGAAGCATTCTATGGTGTTCCGGATGCACTGGCTGAAGAGGGCAGGAAACGTCTGCCAGGGGATATGCTGGCGGTTCTCAGCCGGCTGCAGGCCATGGTCCGTGCTTAAGTCGAAAACACCCGTCAGAAAATAAAATGAACCTCCCCCTGACGCTCCTTTCCGTCAATAGCAGACGGTTTCCGGACATCAGGGCGGAGGTTTTACTATGGATCGTGTTGCCGTCCAAGTCGTCTCCTGCTTCAGAACAGGTCCAGCATACTGTCCAGGTAGATTTCTTCCCGGACCTTCAGCTGATACTCCGGTTTCGTCATGTAATAAAGCAGGAACTCCAGAATGATGGCACTGCCGAGGCCGCGACCTTCTATTTTGAAGTGAGAGAATCCATTCGGCATATACACTTTCTGTATGTCTTCAATTCCTATGAATCCCGGATTTGCCATGGCATCCGAAAACCGGTACCCTCTTCCGGCATCCGGTGACATGCAGACATGTTCCTCCGTTGCTTCTCCAAGGTTTTTCCGGCTGACGTTTTCATAGCAGGCCCGCCGGTCCGGACAGTCGTACCAGCAGCATTCATTGCACAGAAATTCCACCTTCTGCTTTTGCTTATCCGTCAGTGTATTCAGGGCATCCAGATTCTTGTTCAGCCGGAAGTCCGGAACGACATACCGGAAATCCTCACGATTCAGTTCCTGCTCAAACGCACTGAAATCACGGAGCACCTTGGTCGTAGAAGACACATAATAAAACCCGGG
>ONWQ01000249.1 GCA_900321565.1 uncultured Eubacteriales bacterium | reverse complement strand
GAGCTTGCTGTGGACTGATTCTGCAAACCCTTTCATCATTTCAGTATTATATGGATTCACAAATCCGACCAGATTGGAATAGAAGACTATCTGATCGTAACCGATATCTGAAAAATAGGTATAAAGATATAGCGGAAGAGAAACCAGCTGATCTTCCGGAAGTGAGCCTGCAATCGGATAACGGTACTGGTCCAGAACGTTTCCTTCAAGAATCAGCATAGGCTTGATACTGCTGAAAAGCTCCAGTTCACGATGCCATTTTGAGATGAGTGGGGCCACGGAATCTACCTCTTTTCACTGCAAGTGATTATATGTCAGGATAAACGATCAAGCAGGCTATGCCTGACGATGAAACGAAAAAAGTATACCGCAAAGGGAAGATGATTGCAAATAAAAAACAACCGGCTGCTTTTCAAAGAAAAGCAGCCGGATCATCATGATTAGTGATTCCGTATTCTGTTTACAAACCGGGCGAATGCATCGTCCGGGTTCTGCTGACCGTCTTCAACACCCTGACGGAATAGCCAGACAACCAGACAGAGAACCAATCCCACACCAATCAGGGGCCAAAGACTGCGGAGAATTCCGAATACCATGGATACCAGTCCACCAATGAGCATCAGTGGCCAGAAACCAAACATCAGAGAAAACATAAGTCCGCAGAATCCGATCATGCCTTTGAATAGTCCACGGAATACAGATCCTGTCAGATGAAGCATGATTCCGAAGAACTCCATCATCAGCGTGAAGGGCAACAAGAGCAGTCCTAACATTGCTTGCTCCTCCTTTCAACACCTGTATTGTACCAGAGATCAGATTGTGAAAAAAGGAGAAACAGATTAGAATCAGATGAAACCGGTTTTAAGGCTCTCTGGTTTTGCAGACCTGAATCCAGTCCAGGGCATGCGCGAATGTGAACAGCTCCTGAGGTGTCAGGCGGACTGCACTGTTCGCGTTCCCGGCAGCAGGATACACTGTGTCGAAATCACGCAGACTGGTGTCAAGGTAGACATGGACTGAATCTGGCAGATCAAAAGGACAGACGCCACCAAACTGATACCCTGTCAGTGCTTCCAGTTCCATGCTTGTCATCATGGTTGGCTTTGTGCCAAACAAATGCTTGAATTGATGATTGTCAATCCGCACGTGCCCGGCTGCAACAATGAAAACCGGTTGGTCTTTGACCATGAATGCAAGCGTTTTGGCAATATGCGCAGGTTCACATCCAAGCGCTTTGGCTGCCAGTTCGACGGTGGCACTGGAAACATTGAATTCAATAATCCGGTTTTCCGCCTGAAAACCTGAAAGGTATTTCCGTACATGTTCAATTCTGTCCAAAGACCATGCCCCCTCACGGTCATACCCGTGGTTATAGAGTCGTATGAACTTAATACTGACGTTCCCGTCCCATGAAACTGAACGCGAGTGTTCCTGGTCCGCAGTGCGCGCCGATTACAGGCCCTACATTATCGATCAAGATCTCCATTTCGGGATGCCGCTGGAGCATTTCCTGCTTTAACAGAGCTGCATCGTCGGGACAATCAGCATGCAGAATTATGGCAATGGATTCCGTTGGATCCATGAGATTCTCTTCCACACGGTCAAGAATAAAGGTAATGGCTTTGCGGCGACCACGGACTTTGCCGATATTGCTCAGTGTTCCATCTTTGGTTTCTGTAATGATGGGCTTCAGGTCGAGCATGTTTCCGACTGCAGCGGCAGTCGGTGAAATGCGGCCACCACGCTTGAGGTATTTGAGGTCATCTACAGCAAAGAAGGCCTGAGCACGCTGCTGGTTTTTCTTAAGCCAGTCAAGAACTTCATCCATACTGGCTCCATTCCTGTAAAGCTTATGCGCATTCAGTAACAGCAGTGTCTGCGGTGCAGAGATAGACAGTGTGTCAAAAATCTCAAACCGTCTTTCCGGATACTTGGCAAGCAGCTTTTTCCGTGCAGATTCGGCTGCCTGAATGGTAGAAGAAAGCTTGGATGAGAAAGCGATGAACAATAGATCCTTTTCCTTCAGGATGGGTTCAAAATAGTTCAGGTAGTCTGCTTCATTCAGGGCAGCGGTCACAGGTGCCGCACCATCACGCATTGCTGTAAAATACGCTTTTGAGTCCAGCGTCTGACCGAGATCGTCGTAGTACTCCTTGCCATTTAGTGCATAGGGCATGTATACAACAGGAATATCATATTTCTGTTTCAGGTCGAACGGCAGATCACTGTCACTGTCGGTCATGAGGATATAATTCATAGGATACCTCCTCTGCTCAATAAAAATGCAGGATAAAAACGAATAAAACATACTCATTGTATATGCAGCACTCCGAAAAAGCAAGGGATAATCCGATTGCAGAGCATAAGCGGAGAGAGAAATGAGACATGATCGTGAAAAAACACTGGACATGGCTGGAATTTTCCTTTATGCTTTTTGCGTCTGCGGGCTTGCATACAGGGTTATCAGTTATGCAGTCCGACATCCAATGCCATGACAACAGTGAAACAGATCGAAATGTCACTTGAACGATTGGAGCACAAAACATGCACATACTTGTAACGAATGATGATGGGTTTGACAGTAAAAACCTCAGGATTCTGGTGGAAGCCTGCTGTCATCGGGGACACCGGGTAACCGTTGTGGCTCCGCATGCCCAGCAGAGTGCCAAGTCCCATGCATTCACATTGTCAGTACCGCTTCTGGTTCATGAAGCGCAGATGCCGGGGGCAGTGTCCGCGTACCGTGTGGAAGGAACGCCTGTGGATGCCTGCCGGATTGGTATGCTTGGCCTGAGCAATGAGAAGATTGATCTTGTTCTGTCCGGAATTAACGAAGGCTACAATGTTGGACTGGCGACCTATGTGTCCGGCACATGTGGGGCAGCCAGGGAAGCGGCATTTCAGGGCTACAAGGCTATGGCTGTTTCGATGGAAAAAGAGACGCCTGCAGAAACAGCACTTCATTTTGCCGACTATGCAGTCCGCATCGGAGAAAAACTGGTGGTGACAGATGTACCCATGCAAAGTGTACTGAATCTGAATGTTCCTCCGATTCCATCCAGTGAAGTACGCGGTGGTATCATGTGCGGCCTGTCACGCAATGTCTATAAAGACGGGTATGAAAGGAGAATCAGTCCGCGGGGTCAGCTGTATTTCTGGCTGAAAGGCGAGGAAGCGGATGAGCATCCGACGCCGGACAGTGATGTGGATTATCTGAAAAGAGGATATCTGACATGCACATTCTTAACGCCGGAAGGCTGTTCGCAGGAAGCATATCAGGATTTTCCGCTGCCATGGTCATTGTGAAACTGTACAAAAGCGGTCCTGTTTCAAGTGAAACAGGACCAATTTTGTTATCCGTCAATATGTTCATATGCAATACTGCTTTTTTTCAGCATGAAGATCAGACTTGCAGCGTCCAGTAGCAGTAGCAGACCAGAGATAATCAGACAGTAAACTTGAGGACTGATACCACGCGAAAGCATGAACCAGGTCAGGAATCCGAGGGCCATAATAACTGCCATCCCAAGCAACATCGCCAGAACCTGGTTGAAGTTCTGCTTCATGGCTTCCTGCTCGCTGTTCCAGTGAAACTTTGGCCGTGCCGTATCTATACATACCCCGACAGCACTGTCAAAGAGGACGAGCAGAAGTGACCAGAAACCGGCAAGAAGAAAGACATTCCGCCAGGCGGGAAGGAAGAGAATGCCAATCAGTACAGGCAGGAAAAGACCGATTACTGAGAAGACCAGACCGGAAAGAAGTTTGGCCAGAAGTATGGTCTGGCCACGAACCGGGATGGCCTTGTAGAGGGCATGACGATTACCTTCTCTGGATACAGATGTTGAAGTTACTGAATTCATGCCTGCCATGAATGTCATCAGAGCGGTAATGACTGCGGCAGGGATCACTGTTCCGATCTTGGAGCCGAACATTTCTGAAAGGGCAAGCCCCAGGTTTCCGTCAAATGCACTAGCGAAACCGAAAGCCATGCCTACGGTCATGATGATCGGCATAAAAATGGTGCCCATGATTTCATTGAGCAGATATGTCGGTGAACGGAGTATCTCATGCATTTCCCTGTGGTACAGGCTCAGCAGAGCGGGGGTCTTTTTTCCTGACACCCTGCTCAGGTTCACACTGCGCTTTGAAACGGCATGCTCATTGCTGCGCAGTGCGAGCTGCAGATAGTTTTTGCCACATATAAAGATGATGAGAATCACGCAGGCAACAGTTACTCCCAGGTACAGCAGTAGTTCAGGAATGTTGCCCTGGAGACCATGTGCAGCCCATTTTACAGGCGGGAAAGCTTTGGTTATGCTTTCGATCAGGTCCAGCTTTCCGGTCAGCAATCGTACCATCATGAGCGGGTCGGCAGCCAGATTACCGGTAAACTGGCCCAGCGAATAATTCAGAACGACCTGACCGATTACCAGAACCAAGGATCCGATCATGACAAAGGTATCCTTATGCCTGGAAAAAACGGAAAAAGATGCAAGCAGGCGACACAGACATGCTGACAGGCTCAGGGGAATCAAGGGTACGGTAAGCATGACAACAAGTGTCCGGAACAGAAGTCCTGCATCAAAATGAACACGGATCATATACAGGATCATGACCGGGAGGATCATGAGTGTGGAAACCAGGCATTCTGAACACCAGGATATGGTAGCTCGGGAAGCATACAAGCTTCTGTCTGTTATGGGAAGGGCGGCATAAATACCGGTATCCTTTGCAAAATAGAGTGTGGACAGAAACTCGAAAAGCCCGAAGAACAGTGTCGAAATCATGGCTGCCATGACCACGATACCCAGGATCAGAGATTCAGCATGCAGTGTCATGAGTGCGTCGAGAATCCTGAATTCAATGACCACAATCATGGCGCCCAGAGCTATGAAAAGAACAAGGATACCGATGAGTCTCCTGATACCGTGGTTCTTTTCGGTGCCCGTGTTTTGCTGAGCAAAAGGATTCAACTGAGATATACGCATGCGTAACTGCAGCCGGGATAAGAGTCCGTATGTGCGCAGAAAACGCTTCATTCCTGAGTCGCCTCACTTTCATCCGTGAGCTCAAGAAAGATTTCTTCCAGAGAAGCAGCATGCTCCTGCTGTCGAAGTTCATCCAGTGTCCCTTCTGCTACGATTTTTCCGTGCCGGATGATCGCGATCTTTGTACAGAGCTTTTCAGCCACTTCAAGCACATGCGTTGAGAAAAACACTGTTTTTCCCAGTGCACACTGGTGCTTCATTTCCTCTTTCAGAAGATAGGAAGATTTCGGATCAAGTCCCATCATGGGCTCGTCGAGAACAAAGATCTGCGGATCATGAATCAGAGCGCCTATTGTTGCCGTTTTCTGTCGCATACCTTTTGAGAATGTCCGGATCTGGTTCCCGACAACATCCTTGAGTTCAAATAAATCCAGATAATACTCAAGACGTTGTTTGAAATCAGATGCATCTACATCATACATGTCCGCAATAAAGCGCAGGTATTCCATGGCGGTCAGGCGGTCGAAGAGGTCTGCACCGTCAGGAACAAACCCAATCATTCGCTTGGCCTCAAGGGGATTGCTGGTGATCGAAACACCGTTAATCAGACAGTCTCCGGATGATGGCGTAAGAATACCCGTCATCATTTTGATTGTGGTTGTTTTACCGGCACCATTCGGACCGATGAAACCGAAGAGCTCACCGCTTGGAATCGTAAGATCAACATGGTCTACGGCCATTTTATCCCCACGACCATAGGTTTTACAAAGCTGCTGAAAGACAATCATTGGTGAATACCTCCCAATACTTCTGTGTACGTTGCAAGCATACTGACAGAGCTGAAGTGTGCAAAGAGGAAAATGCTGAAAACCTGTTTTCTTCTTCTCATATGTCGAAGCAACGGATCAAACCTGATTCGTGTAATGGAACCGTTTCGGCGATGCGCTCACGATTCTGCCCCGAGTGCTGTCTGAAGTACGTGGAGATTCTGGGTCATGATCTCGAAATAGTAATCTTCAGAAAGCTCACCATCGGGTGGTGTCACACAGGGATCCAGCATATAGACCGGTGCGCCGGTCTCATCATGAACAACCTGTGCGGTGAGGGATGGATACTGAGGTTCAGTAAACAGTGGTGGAAGATTCCAGGCAACAATCTCTTCAATCAGTGTGGCAAGTGCACCTGCAGAGAGTGCTTCATCGGGCTCGAGGGCAATCACTGCATCGACAGTGAGCCCGTATCGTCTTGCAAAATAAGGGAACGCCTCATGAAACGTGACAATATCCCGACGTGCCAGCTGCGCCAGTCCATCATTCAGCGTTTTATCCAGCTGAGTGAACTGGTTTTCTGCAAGAGCCAGATTATGAAGGATCTGCGTTTTCTGCTCCGGACAATACTGGATCAGTCCGTCTGCAAGGGTGCGGCACATCTGCATTGCCTGCATAGGATCGAGCCAGATGTGTGCATTGAATTCTGTCTCGCCACTGAGCGATGGCAGAAGATCAATACCCTGGGAGGCATCAATGACGGGAAGATCCGGAAAAGCATCGGTAACCATAGGCAGAAAGGCTTCCATCCCTGCGCCGTTAATAAGGAAAACATCGGCAGCGTCCAGTTTTCGAAGGTCACCGGATGTAAGGGCATAATCATGAAGACAACCGATCTGGCTATCAGCGAGTGTATAGAGCTGCACGCCCTCGGTATCGTGGAGCAGCATATCTGCAAACAGGTAGATGGGGAAGAATGATGCGATGACTGTTTCCGAAAGTGCAGCAGCCGGCAGTGCAAGGATCAGTGTAACCAAAAGAACAATCAGTTTTTTCAATGAAATCCATCCTTTATATTATGTTATTTCACCAAGACGATGCTGCAGCCGGTCTGAAACTGTGCGTTCACGAATCGACAATTCTTCAGGACTGAGCATGTCGCGGAAACCATGCAGGATCGCTTCCTGTGCACTCAGGGAACCCTCCTGCATTGCATAAGCATTGAGCATACTGAAAGAAGCCTGAGTATGAGGAAGCCGGATCATGACAGGATAAAGCAGATGATCACCGAGCTCGTCAAATGTTTTCAGATACAGCTGCCGTCCATGTCCCAGCTCATCAGTATAGCGCATCCGATCACCGAGGATATTGTAGCAGGCGTTGAATACTGATTCTGCCAGTGCCTGTCGGAGTACTGCGAATGATTTCTGAGGAAAACGGTTTCTCTGATAGACAGACTGGATCTGATACAGTTCAGGTTCCAGTGCCTGCACCAGCTTAGTACCTAAATCCTCATTCAGAATCACTTTGATTTCTGTCAGGGGTATCAACCGGGTTCACCTCCTGTTGCGCATGGACTCTAAGGCAGTGTAGCACTGCACGATGAAAAGGGCAATGATGGATAGTGCGAAACGATATACAGATTTTGCGCAGGTAAAAAAGTGTGAACAATTCAATCGGTAACCATGCGAACAAGCAAGTTTAGTGTACGTGCTTCGGATGGACACTATACCTTGTGGAAAAGTTATCCACAGGCATGGATGATGGAAAAGTCCTGAAATACTTGAGTTTGGCATGGGTTTATGATAGAATACGCGGGCGGTTTACGTAGGGAAAGAAAGTTTTCCACAGGCCGGATAAGCTTATAAATTTCCGAGAAAATACAGGTTCAGGCTCAAGCGGGAGCCTCTCTTTTGAAACCTCTATTATATCTACAGACTGGTGGGGGATGAAGAACGCATGGACGTTGCGGAATTATGGCGAAAGACGTGTGATATACTTCAGAAAGACATGAATTATATCAGTTATCAGACTTTTATTGAGAACAATCTGTTTCCGGTCAGCGTTACCGAAGATACGCTGACGCTCCGGATTGTGATGGAGCAGATGAAATCCATGGTGGTGAACAGGTATCAGGAACTGATTGTCAATTGCCTGACCCAGGTTGTGGGGCATCCCATGGAATGCATTATCAAGTCTGAGAGTGAACTGAAAAAGGAACAGGAACAGACCAGAGTCAAGAAGGAAAGCACATCACCGCAGATTGTTCAGCTCAATCCCCGATATACTTTTGAGACTTTTGTTGTAGGTAACGGCAACCGGTTTGCACATGCAGCTGCTCTTGCAGTGGCTCAGCAACCATCGGAAGTTTATAATCCGCTGTTTATTTATGGCGATGTCGGACTGGGAAAAACACACCTGATGCATGCGATCGGACATTATGTTCAGGAAGAATACCCGGACAAGAAACTGCTGTACATCACATCAGAAACGTTCATGAATGAACTGATTTCCGCCATTCAGCAGGGACGTAACCTGGAATTCAGAAACCGGTTCCGAACAGTGGATATTCTGATGGTCGATGATATTCAGTTCATCGGAGGGAAAGATTCCACGCAGGAAGAATTCTTCCACACCTTTAATGAACTGCACAATGCCGGAAAGCAGATCATCCTGACATCTGATAAACCACCACAGGAGATTGCCAGACTGGAAGAACGTCTGAAAAGCAGATTCGCATGGGGCCTGACAGCCGATATCACAAAACCGGATGTGGAGACCAGAATTGCTATTCTGCGCCGTAAAGCGATCAGTGAACATGTGGAGTGTCCGGATGAAGTATTCTCCATGATTGCCGAACAGATCGCCAGTAACATCCGTGAACTGGAGGGCAGCTTCAACAAACTTGTGGCGTATGCCCAGCTGGTACATGAACCCATCACAAAGGAACTCTGCGAGCAGGCATTGAGAGATGTGTTCAGAGAACACTCACAGAAGCATGTGGTCAATGCGGAGACAATCATCAAAACAGTTGGAAACTATTTCAGTCTGAAACCCACGGACCTGACCGGAGCCGGACGCCGCAGAGATATTATGATTCCACGACAGATTGCAATCTATCTGACCAGGGAACTGACAGAAATGTCTCTGCCACAGATTGGTACGGCATTCGGGAACCGGGATCATTCAACTGTCTTGCATTCCATCAGTCAGATCTCGAAAGCAATTCAGGAAAATGACGGTGTGGCAAGTCAGGTGGATGATCTTCGTCAGATGGTGTTGCACAGCTGAATGCAAGGCCGTTCCGGGCACAGACTACGTCCGGGCGGCCTTTATGGTATGCATAGGAGACAGAAATGCCGGAGATTTATTATCAGGTGATTGCCCTGGCAATGCGATATGTTTTTGCGGGCATATGTTTCCTGATTGTGCTGCGCACATTCTACTGGCAGCGTGTGGAACATAGAGCCTGGAAGCAACGTGTCCGTCAGCTGCCGGATACCGGATACATCGGTGAGTTTTATGCTGTCAGAGGGACGAGTGCTTTCCCGGCAGGTACCTGCGTTGCTGTTCCCTGGGAAGGAACCATGGGCTCATCAGTGACGGCGGATATCACGGTTCAGTCACAGCATATTGCACGAAAACATTTGTTTTTTTCCTTTGATCCTGCCAGCGGGCTGGTGGTTGAAGTTAACCGGCATCAGCGCTGTGTGATAGACGGCCATCCCATCGATGACAGAACAGCGATTGGACGCTTTCCGATGCATCACGGGTCGGTTCTGGAAGTCGGGGATATTGTGCTTCGGCTGCGGCTTTTTTCCGGAATGGAATCTGAACCCGGCTATGGCAGAATCAGAAAAAGAAATACAAAGCAACAGAAAAGGAAGTACCAGGCGTCTGGTATTGGCGTACCAAAACCTGGAAAGTCAGCTTCTTCCAATTCTGCATCCAGGCGCAGACGGCAAGAGTCTGCGTCTGCAAAGGAGACTGCGCATGAAAAACGCACGGAAAAGTAGGAGCCCGGGGTGGGGCATGACAGTATCGGTCATGATCTTCTACTTTGCTGCATTTCTGTTGCTGGCGCTCAAGGATTATCACTGGCAGGGATTTGCGCTTATGGTGCTGGTTCCGCTCGGCATCTGGACAGGAACATACATTATGGTTTACCTGGTCCCGGTTGACAGACTGGTTCTGGCTCTGACGAATTTCCTGTGTGCCATGGGGATCCTGATTCTGTACGATACACAGCCGTTACTGGCCTACCGTCAGGTCGCATATTATGGCATTGGTACGGTCGGAATGGTGAGCAGCATGATTCTTGTGCGGAAAGTTCGCACGCAGCGAAATTCCATATGGCTTCTTGCGGCATGTTCATTGGTGTTTCTGGGGCTGCCTCTGCTCATGGGCAGAGAGATCAATGGCGCAAAAAACTGGATTTTTCTGGGACAGCGATCTGTTCAGCCCAGCGAAATAGTAAAGATTCTGATGCTGGCTGTGCTGGCTCAGTTTCTCAGCAGAAGACAGTTTTTTCCATGTCTTTGCTTTTCTGCCGGGTGTCTGCTTCTGCTGATGCTGCAGAAGGACCTGGGAACTGCGCTTCTGTATTACGGAGTCACACTGTTACTCTTCTTCATAGCAACAGGCAATATTCTTCTGACTGCGCT
>ONWQ01000029.1 GCA_900321565.1 uncultured Eubacteriales bacterium | reverse complement strand
GGATACCTGAGCACCGCACTTCTGCAGGATCTGATTCAGTTCATATATCCCGGGCGTGTCAAAACAACGATATATGCTCTCCGTCCCCTGTATATATGCCTCCACATCGCCCATCAGGTCCCTGCGACAGGATGCAACTATATTGTTTCCATATGAGAACAGTGCGCATATGTGCGGTAATGTCATATATCGGCTGGCCTGTTCAGAAAATTTTGACTCCACAACTACGCTGGTGTTCCGGCGGAAATCTTCTTCCCGACAGGAACAGTCTACGGCTGACTGCCGCATGGCAACTGCCATAATCTCATTCCAGTCCATACAACCTCCTCGCAGCCGGCAGAATCCCAACAAATCAGGGAATCATCTAAGGGCCTTCCACTGTCCGGCATGGCCGGTTCAGATCAGAACTGCATTCTGTTTTTTCTATAAGAAAATCCGAACCCGAAATTCAGGTTCGGATATGCTGACCAATGGTGGAGCATAGCGGATTCGAACCGCTGACCCCCACACTGCCAGTGTGGTGCGCTACCAGCTGCGCTAATGCCCCAGCAACAGATGGTATTGTACCACCTGTTTTCAGGTTTGTCAAATGCTTTTTTTACCAGAATGGAGCGTTTTTTTCTTTGGCTTGTTTAGCACTGAATCCTTGAATTATCTGCAGGTTTAACGATATACTTTCAGAATGTCAGATCTCCCGGGCCATAACCTTTTGGCAAAGATTCTTCAACAAGGAACTGAAATTCCGGATCTTCCAGCACCGGAAGAAACGCTTCATACGGGATCGTATCAAATTCTCTTGCATAGCTGCTCGCTCCGAACCAGCCACCTTCCCTGCTTCCCAGGTTCAGGTCACGGGCAAACTTGGTCCGGTTGGAACAATCATGGATCAGAATCGGGAACTGTTCTTCTTCCGCCGTCTTCATCAGGTCCAGTGTCAGATTCCGGCTCCAGATCGGGGAAATATACCCAAGGCGTGACATATACAGATTTTCACCCAAGTAATTGACTATGTTGTTCACCGTCAGGTGCAGTTCGGCACAGTTCATGAAATCAATGCCGGTGTCAAAAATCCTGCTCTTCTTGGCAAGGAATGCCTCAAAGAATTCCGGAGTCATGGGCGTCTCAATGCCTACCATGGGAATATACTGCTTGGCTGTCTTCATATGCTCAATCACAGTATCTGCACAGTTGGAAGCTCCCAGATTGAAGCGCAGTTCATCCAGTCCGGCTTCTCCCAGCATGCGCAGGTTCTCTTCCGTGGCCAGAAGTCCGTTGGTATACATGTGCTGATACACACCGTGCTCATGGAACTTCCGGATGATTCCCTCATACTTCTCAATCTCCATGAAGGGCTCAAGATACACATAGGCGACACCGGTGGGCTTGTTCTGAATCGAAAGCAGCAGGTCAAGGTCTTCCAGCCGGTACCGACTTCCGCCGATCTCCCACATGTTTTCTCCGATGGGTTCCTGCTGGTCCAGTTCTCCGAAATTATAGCAGAAAGGGCATGCAATATTGCACCGGTTTGTCTTGCGTATGGCACTCAGTCCGCTGCCGAACAGGCAGGATTTGCAGCCCTTGGGAAACCGCTGCGGGTCACCGAGGTACAGTGTTCTCCCGGATAATGAGTTCAGACCTTTCAGACGGGACATACGCTGTCTGTGGCCTGCCTCAACCGCATCCTCAATCTGCGAAAGCGTGGCATAGACAATCTCCATCTGTTTCGGAGAGAGCTGTTCGTCCTCATCCAGCGAAGCAAAGAACCGGAACCAGGTCAATGCATCTTTCTTTGATATCTTCACGTTTCTCATCCTCATATGATTCATACAGCCTTCCGGCTCACCTGATTGTACCATGGAGTCATATCATTGCAAAGCTGAATTCTGAATCTTTGTTTCCTCTGCTTTCGCCCTGCGGAGGGTATGGATCAGCAGAATCCCGCAGACGACCACCGAGAACAAGGAACCCAGAGTGGACGCAAGGCCCATGGGGAGAAGCGTATCCATAATATAATGCGATGCATAATAGGCCACCGGCAGCCGGACCAGAGCCATGGAAAGCGCGTTGTGAATAAAGGAATACAGGGCATGACCGGAGGCACAGAAGTATCCGCTGAAGGCGAAGTGTACACCTGCCAGGGCGCTGTCCCAGATATACCCGCGCAGATACCCGCTCCCGGCACGGATGACATCCCGGTCCCTGGTAAACCAGCCAAGCGGAATATCCGGGATCCACTGACAGATCAGGGACCAGAAGATTCCTGCACTCAGCGCCATGAGGGCTGCACACCTGAGCACCTGCAGTGCGCGCCCGGGCTTTCCGGCGCCCAGGTTCTGTGCACAGACCGCCGTCGTGGTGCTGAGCATGCTGGAGGGCACAAGAAAGAAGAAGCCTATCAGTTTTTCCACGATCCCGACTGCTGCCGCGTCCGTTACCCCGCGCTGATTGGCAAACACGGTGATCATCAGGAACGAAACCTGAATGAAACCATCCTGAAGCGCGACCGGTCCGCCTGTGCGGAGCATTTCCCGGCAAGTCCTCCATGCGCCCGCATTCCAGAAAAAGTGTTCCCGGGTCAGGGGCATGCGCTTCTGTTTCCGGATCAGAAACAGTGCCGCCAGGTCCCCGACCAGCTGTGACAGACATGTGCCCAGAGCGGCCCCGGCTGTTCCCATGTGCATCACGCCCATGAACAGG
>ONWQ01000246.1 GCA_900321565.1 uncultured Eubacteriales bacterium | reverse complement strand
TACGGCTGTATTACGCAGAGCAATCGGGCGGAACTGATCCAGTCCCATAAGGCACCAGTCGAGATTGACGAGGCAACTGATGCTCATCATGGTAAGGCTGAGGGAGATTTCCTTTTCCTCTCCCGCAAAACAGAGAACATATACGATCCATAGCAGCAACACGGGAATGGCAACCCAGCGTTGCATGCAGTAGATTTCGGAGAATGTCCGGTCCAGTTCCGTACGCTGGTCCCGAACATGGGATATGGCACGCACTCCGTAGTTTTCAAGTCCCAGCAGACCTATGAGAACAAAAATATAGGAAAGATTCCAGGAATAACTGTAGAGCCCCACACCTGCCTGTCCCACTGTGCGGGAAAGGTATGGCGCTGTGGCAAGCGGCAGAAGAATGGAGAATACACGATACGCCATATTGTACAGTGTATTTTTTTTGGCGCTCAATCGGATACCTCCTCAGTCGTGAATAGAATCCATTGCATTGTATCATGTATCGAAAAATGAGGAAAGCCAGGGGTTGACTCTGCCCGGGCATCGTGTAAGATAAAATAAGTATGATAAATCACAGGTCAGGTCGCCGGACGGCAAGGAGGAAATATGCATTCTTGGGATAATCGGGCTTTGTCTGCTCTTGAACGTGCACAGCTGCTCGTGGAAGCCATGACACTGGAAGAAAAAGTTTCGCAGATGAGCTACACATCAGTTGCGATTGAACGACTGGGTGTTCCTGCATATAACTGGTGGAACGAGGCGCTTCATGGCGTTGCACGATCCGGTTCGGCTACTGTGTTTCCGCAATCCATCGGTGCGGCAGCGAGCTTTGATCCGCAACTGCTTCATGAGGAAGCGAAAGTGATTGCCCGGGAGGCGCGCGTGAAGTTCGAATCCTACCAGGCTCATGGGGACCGGGGAATTTATAAAGGCCTGACAATGTGGAGCCCGAATATTAATATTTTCCGGGATCCGAGATGGGGACGCGGGCACGAGACCTATGGCGAAGATCCATATCTGACTGCCAGAATGGGCGTCAGCTTTATCCGCGGGATGCAGGGGGATGATTCTGAACACCCTGTAGTGGATGCAACGGCGAAGCATTTTGCTGTGCACTCTGGTCCTGAAGCAGATCGTCACCATTTTGACGCCCAGGCATCCAGGAAAGATATGAACCTGACATACCTGCCTGCATTTGAAGCTGCAGTCCGTGAGGGTGGTGTTCATGCTGTCATGGGCGCGTATAACCGTGTCAATGGTGAAGCTGCATGTGCATCGCCAACTCTGCTCTCGGAAATCCTGCGTGGGGAATGGGAATTCCAGGGGTATGTCGTGTCTGACTGCGGTGCTGTGGAAGATGTCTATATGCATCATCATGTTGCCCAGAGCCGTGCAGAAGCAGCGGCCATGGCTGTAAAGAGTGGCTGTGATCTGTGCTGTGGCATGATTTACCCGAGCCTTGTGGAAGCGGTCCGGACCGGGCTGATTGATGAGGATGCTATCACGCAGGCTGTGACACGTCTTATGACGGCCAGGTTCCGCCTTGGCACACTGGATCCGCAGACAGAACCGGACCGGGAGACATACCTGACACTGGACAGCGAAACACACCATGCACTTTCGCTGAAGATGGCACAGGAAAGCATGGTGCTCCTGAAGAATGATGGAATATTGCCTCTGCAGCGTGCATCTGTTCATACTCTGGCTGTAATCGGCCCGAATGCGGACAGTCGTAAGGCGCTTCTCGGGAACTATAACGGTACGCCTTCTGAAAGCTACACCGTGCTGGAAGGCCTGCGCTCTGCGCTGCCGGATACACGGATTCTTTACGCACAGGGATGCTCAATTACGGGAGGATCGCCTGAAAAAGGCTGGGGCGAAGAAGATGACTACCGGATTGCGGAAGCGGTTCAGGCTGCGCAACTGGCGGATGCCGTAGTTCTTGTGCTTGGACTGAACGGAGAGATGGAAAGCGAAGAAAGTGCAGAAAGCGCCGGGTCAGGTGATAAGGTTTCCCTGGATCTTCCTGAGTCACAGCAGGCTCTGGCACATGCCGTGGCTGCAACAGGAAAGCCGGTGATTCTGGTGAATATGACAGGCTCTGCTGTAGTGTTTCCGGAGGAAAAG
>ONWQ01000245.1 GCA_900321565.1 uncultured Eubacteriales bacterium | reverse complement strand
TGGTCCATTGATTAATCGATGCGGGAGAAGAAAAGTCTCAGAGATTGTTATAAAAGAGAATATGCTTCTGATCCAGATTGCTGCCCCAAAAGCACATCAGATATTCTATAGTTTTGAGGATCATGGCTTTGATAATCTGACACCAGAGTATCTTGAAGCATTGGCTGTGGCTATCTGCATGGATCTCCCTCAATTGCGTGACCGTAAAGCCTACAGGTTCTACAAAAAAAGTGAATCTGGAAGGATATACTATCTATTTGCAGTCAGACCCGCATAGTTGTGTTTTCGTGAGATTCTATCAAGGCGCAAACAGACCAAAAGGCTTTCCAGACGTGATGATATCCCTGACTGGCAGTGGTTGGATCCCAGTATTACGACCGCCGGAAACTCACGTCAGAATGGAAAGCTTTTTTGATGTTTTAGTTCTCCTCTTTTTTAGAAGGGGCGTCAGACACAACTGCTCTGAACAGAACAACATACTTTTTACTCTCTGATAGTTTGCATCAATACCATATGGGGGACAGGGATACGACAAGAAGACACCGACCTACTGCTGCCACTTGTACTTTTATAGAATTTGATTCTATAATGCCGGTATCTTTTCTGATGGGACGATATATTTGATCCCTGCGTTTATGAACTCGGATATACTTTAATTGCAATAGTCCCCCTGTCTGCAGTGATGATACAGTTATTGCAGTCAGATTGCCCACAACGTTTTTATGGAAGCCTATCAACCAACTTGCAATCTGACAATTATCGTATTGTGAAAGAAAATGGCCAACTCTTCTTGCGTTGACCGGGCAGGGACAGGATGAAACTGTTCACACAAGACCAGACATTCGCACAAATAAATTTTGAAAAAGGATTGACATGGAACATAGGCTGTGGTTTAATAGCATCCGTTTACAAATTTAATAATTCTAAACTTGTGAGCTGGATTTCAGGTTTAGAATTAGTAAACTCTATGTACCTGAACGATCAAGGCAGAAAAGGTTCGAGAAACCTGTGAAATTGGAGCTTGTGCCGAAACTTTATCACGACGTTGAAGCGCAAAAAGGTCAACCAATATTTACAGATCATTGTAGAGAAAGGGATTTGACATGGATATTGGGAAAAAAATCCGTCTGCTAAGGATTCAGAGAGGGCTGACACAGGAAGAGCTGGCGGACCGGTGTGAACTGAGCAAAGGATTTATAAGTCAGCTGGAGAGAAATCTTTCATCTCCGTCCATAGCTACACTGATGGACCTGCTAGAATGCCTCGGATCGTCTCTTCAGGAGTTCTTCAATGAACGACCGCCAGAAAAATCGGTTTTTGCACCGCAGGACATGTTTGTAAAAGAGGACAATGAGGAGCTGCATGGCACAATCACATGGCTTGTGCCCGATGCACAGAAGAATGCGATGGAACCGATACTGCTGGAAATGGAAGCAGACGGAAAAAGCTATCCTTTGCCGCCGCATGAAGGCGAAGAATTCGGGTACGTTCTGACCGGAAGCATATTCCTCGTGACTGGTGGACGTAAGACCAGGGTTCGGACTGGGTACAGCTTCTGCATTCATCCACGGGAGGAACACTATTTGATGAATGCCGGAAAAAGCAAAGCACGAGTGTTGTGGGTATCCACCCCACCTTCATTCTGATCAGGAGGAGTTTACATATGAGAAAACTGATTGAATTCCGAAACATTGTTAAGAGCTTTGATGGACAGATCGTACTCAAGGGTGTCAACCTGAATATCTATGAGAATGAGTTTGTAACCCTGCTTGGACCATCTGGATGTGGAAAAACAACACTCTTACGCATTCTGGGCGGATTCCTGGAACAGGATGAGGGCACTGTAATTTTTGATGGAAAGTGCATTGATAATGTTCCACCGTACAAGCGAGAAATCAATACAGTTTTCCAGCGATATGCTCTGTTCCCGCATCTGAATGTTTACGAGAACATTGCTTTTGGTCTCCGAATTAAGAAAACAGGAGAGAATATCATCAACCAGAAAGTCAACAGGATGCTGAGTCTTGTGAATCTGGAAGGATATGGGAAACGCAATGTAACCAAGCTTTCCGGTGGCCAGCAACAGCGTGTGGCAATCGCCAGAGCACTTGTCAATGAGCCCAATGTATTGCTTCTGGATGAACCGCTGGGGGCGCTGGATCTGAAACTGAGAAAGGAAATGCAGAGGGAACTCAAACGTATACAGCAGGAGGTTGGAATTACCTTTATATATGTTACTCATGATCAGGAGGAAGCCTTGACAATGAGTGACAAGATTGTTGTTATGAATGCTGGCGAGATTGAACAGATAGGGACGCCACTGGAGATATACAACGAGCCTGCCAATGCCTATGTAGCACGTTTTATTGGTGAAAGCAATATTGTATCCGGCACTATGACGGAAGATTATCGGGTAAAATTTGATGATCGTGAGTTTGAATGTGTGGACTACGGCTTCAAGCCGAACGAGCCTGTAGACGTATTAATCAGGCCGGAAGACTTCGACATAGTAAAGCCCAAGGAAGGCATGATGCGTGGCGAAGTCAAGAGTGTTGTTTTCAAGGGTGTCCATTATGAGCTGATGGTTGAAACCAAGACAGGAACCAGCAAGACTGTGAAAATGCATGTTGTAACTCAGCATGACCTTGTGAATGATCAGAATGGTGAAAAAATCAGTGCAAATGATTTTTATGTTGACTTGGATGACCTGGAAAACAAGAATCTGACAGATCAGGATTTTATTTCTATTGCCAATGCCCAGGCCTGGGATGATGCGGAGAGGGATATTTCTCTGACCCGAGTTGCCCATAATATTGAGAAAAAGCCTGGAGTTTATACGATTACATTTGGTACTGAAAAGAAAACAGAAATCAGTGTCAAGGTTTATGTAATCCATCCTGAATATGTTGAGGATGCCCGTCATAATATTGGTATCAGCGCTCTGGACTTTTTTATCACACCTGACGAGATCAGGGAATCTATGGCAATATCTACAGACCTGAAAACATGGGCAAGTGCAGAAGCGTGGAACTTACAGGACGACAGCAGCGTGGAGATTACTGATGTCAAGTTTGATTTTGATCCGGCGACAGTCACAGAAGGCTCATATGACATAACGTTTTCAACACGGGGCCGCGTATATAAGGTTGAAACCACTGCGGCAAAAGAGGCCGGTGATAAGGTAGGACTCAGTTTCGGACCGGATGATATCCACGTCATGCACAAGGCGGTGACCGAGGCATGAAATCGTTTTTTCGGATGAGCTATCCATATATTTTATGGATTGCCGTGTTCATTGTCGCCCCTATGATCATGATCCTGCTTTATGCGCTTACCCGCACAGGAAACAGTACATTGACGTTTCAGTTTACTCTGGAAAACTTTAGCCGATTTCTACAGGAACCTACATTTCTCAGAGTACTGGTAACATCGTTGCGCATCGCGTTAATTACGACGCTTTTCTGTATACTGATTGGCTATCCGGCGGCTCTTTTTATCGCAGGACTCCCGGAAAAACGGCAGACTATGATGGTTCTGCTGCTGACACTGCCGATGTGGATTAATATGCTTCTGAAGACATATGCCTGGCGTGGCATCCTTCTGAATTTTGATTTTGAAAGCGAGACGAAGGTCTTCATTGGCATGGTGTATGATTTTCTGCCGTACATGATCATCCAGATCCATACTTCAATCAGTAAAATGGATCCGGAGCTGAAGACTGCTGCCTATGATCTTGGCGCAAATCAATGGAAAACCTTTGTCAAGGTTACGTTGCCGCTGAGTGTTCCCGGGATTATCAGTGGTATAACACTCGTGTTTCTGCCCGCAGTTTCCAGCTTTGTGATACCCAAACTGTTGGGTGGAGGAGATTATGTATTGATTGGAAACCTGATCGAGATCTACTTTCTGACTGCTGGGGACTGGAATTTTGGCAGTGCCATTTCTCTGATCATGGCTCTGATCATTATTGTATCCATGTGGGCAACAAAGAAGCTGGATCGGAATGAACAGGAGGCTTGAGCAGACATGAAAAAGAAAAAAAAGACACTCTGGGATCGATTTACCAGGAGCTATCTTCTGCTGATTCTTCTGTTCATTTACCTGCCAATTCTTTATGTAGTACTCTTTTCATTTAATGAAAGCAAGAGTCTGAGCAATTTTACAGGTTTTTCCTTGAAATGGTATGAGAACATGTTCCAGGACAGAACAATGCTTCAAAGCATATACTATACGGTGCTTGTCGCGGTTATTGCAACGGTCGTCAGTACCATTGTTGGCACCATTGCGGCGATTGGTCTGAGTAAAAGCAAACGAGTAATCCGTACGTTGGTCCTTGAAGTGAATAATCTGCCCGTAATGAATCCGGATATTGTAACAGCAATCGGGCTTATGCTGCTGTTCATTTCGATAAAAATGCAGTTGAGCCTGATGACACTGATATTGAGTCATATCACATTTTGTATTCCATATGTAATTCTATCTGTTATGCCAAAACTTCGTCAGCTGGACGACAATGTGGCTGAAGCGGCACTGGATCTTGGAGCAACTCCGTGGCAGGCACTGATCAAAGTTATTATTCCGCAGATTTATCCTGCAATTCTGTCCGGAGCACTGATTGCTTTCAGTATGTCCTTCGATGATTTTGTGATTTCCTTCTTTACCGCAGGCGTAGGCATTAATAACATATCAATGTACGTCTACTCTATGAAACGGTATAATCCCAGTGTCAACGCGTTATCCACTCTGATTATGGTGGTGGTGACATTGATTCTGATTCTTGTGAATGTGATTCCCTATATCAGGGAAAAACATACAAAAAAAGAGGAGGTATAAAAAATGAAAAAGTTTGTAGTGAGCTGTCTGGTAATGGCCCTGGTATTGGCAATGATTGGAACTGTTGCAATGGCTGATAATGGTGTACTGAATGTATACAACTGGGGCGAGTATATTGACAAGCAGGTAATCACGAATTTTGAGAAGGCATATGATGTCCGTGTAAATTACTCTCTCTTTTCGTCCAATGAAGAAATGTATACCAAATTGATGTCCGGTGCCAGTTATGATGTACTGGTGCCCAGTGACTATATGATTGAACGTCTTCTGAAAGAAAACATGCTTCAGCCAATCGACAAGAGTGTTGTTGATAATCTGGATAATCTTTGCGAAGGTGTCCGTAATCTGGCGTATGATCCTGACAATACGTACAGTGTGCCATATCTCTGGCAGACGGTTGGTATCGTATATGATACGTCGAAGATTGATCCGGAAAAGATGGAAGAAGCAGGATGGTCAATTTTCCATGATCCAGAATATGAAGGACATACATATATGTATGATAGTGAACGCGATGCGTTCATGGTCGCGTTTAAGGCGCTCGGATATTCCTGTAACACTGAGAATCAGGATGAGATCCAGGCTGCATATGAATGGCTCAGGGAAATGGACAAGGCGGTTCATCCTTCCTATGTTACAGATGAAGTGATTGATTCCATGGCCAATGGCGAGAAGTGGATGGCACTGGTTTACAGTGGTGATGCGGCCTATATTCTGAGCGAAAATGAAGATATGGGTTATTGCACACCCAAACAAGGTACCAATATTGCTGTAGATGCCATGGTAATACCTGCCAATGCATCTAATCCTGAGATGGCGAATGCTTTTATCAAGTATATTCTGGAATATGAAAACAGCCTGATGATTTCTTCGGAAGTTGGATATGCATCCGCAAATGCGGAAGCCCTGGCAGAATTATCCGGCCCTGGCGGTGATTATGAAGGAAATGCAGCTTATATTCCACGTGCGGGCTATGAAAAGGATGAGATGTTCCATGACAATGAAACGCTCAAAAAGATGCTGAGCGAGCTGTGGATTAAAGTAAAACTCCATGAGTAAGTCATAAAAAATCAGATTCCTTCTGTGATAATGATATACGCCTGCTGAAGTTGCCGTAAACAAGCTTCAGCAGGTGCTTGTTTGTTTTGCAACAAGAATGCAAATGAAGCCTTTGATTTGTAACAGTATAGCTTTCTGAAAAACTCGCT
>ONWQ01000243.1 GCA_900321565.1 uncultured Eubacteriales bacterium | reverse complement strand
GGGAGGCGGAACATTTTGACATTCCTGCCGGTGTGGAATGCATCGGGGCACAGGCCTTCCACACGGAGCAGCTGAAAACAGTGTCGCTTCCTATCGGGCTGAAATCCATAGAGAGCGGTGCATTTGCCAACTGCACCAGACTGCAGGCGATCTCAGTGCCTCTGACTGTGACACACCTGGAAGAAGATGCATTTGAAGGCTGTATTTCGCTGGAAAGAATATCCCTGCCGCATGGCATGACAGCGGAAAAAGCCGGTGACGAAGGAGCTTGGGTCTATTATCCGGATGATGATCTGTTCCGGGGAGACAATGGGGATACCATTGCCAGAAATAGGGAGAAACAGGGAGCTGTATCCTGGGAGGAAAAAACAATTTTTGATGCTCCATTCGCCTGGGTCAGGGAAGGAAATGAAATCCCGGTCTATGATAAATCGGATGAGAGCCGTATGATCTCAATACTGCCTGGTGGAACACCGGTGCGTATCCTTTCCGGCACGGAGGAAAAATGCTGGGTTGCATCTGCTGATTCAGGCAGGGAAATCGGCATGGTGGATACGGCTAAGCTGGATTTCTGCCCGGAAAGCACCCTGTTTCAAATGGAAGCCGTTCCTCCTGAAAAATTCGGAGGCAGTGGGCAGGGAATATGGGCTACAATCCTGGGACCCTGGGTTGATTTCTATGGCCTTGGAACTTTTCCGCTCACTGAGGTGGAACTGTACCGGGAACCGGTGAAAGGGTACGGTCGGGATGAAATGGGCATCACAACGGATGAAGACCCACTGAAACGGCTTCCTCTGCTGGATGCACCGGACGGAGAGGAATTCGACGCTGTGCATGTCGGCACACAGATCCGGATTCTGGAACAACAGCCCCCCTGGATTCATGTCAGTACGGGCTTTACAGAGGGCTGGATGAATAAGGAATCGGTCAGAATCATTCCTGTGAACGGTGAAGGAGAGAATCCATACAGATGAAAAAACTGATTTGCATGCTTCTTGTGATGCTGTCTGTCCCGGTGTTCGCTCTGGCAGAAAACCCGGACACCGGCTCTTGGAGTCAGATTAATCGGGCCGTCAGCAGAAAGGAAGGCTGGCAGAGGTTTGCGGCAGGGGATGCCTTCCACCTGGGTGAAAACAGACAACTGGAAGGCAGCGATTCCCTGTGCATCGGTGACTGGGGAACATTCCCCAGCATGGATGGAAGCACGGTCTGTGTGCCCCTGGCCATGGAGCTGGCACGGCAGTGGCTGAACCTGCCCGAAGAAGATATGAACGGTTTCGTGAACTTTTCCACGACGCCCTACGCATATGACCGGCTGATCCAGGGAAAACCGAACCCACTTGTGACCGTCAAATCTCAGAATCTGATGATGGACGATACGCATCCCATTGATCTGGTCTTGGCAACCTATCCAAACATGGATGAACGAAAGGAAGCTGAGGATGCCGGCGTTGAACTGGTCTATGTGCCGGTTTGCTGTGATGCGTTCATCTTCATGGTGAACGACAGGAATCCCGTGGACAGCCTTACCGTCCGGCAGATTCAGGAAATCTATACAGGCAAGATTGTTTCCTGGGAGCAAGTCGGCGGAAAAGCATATAGAATCGATGCCTATCAGCGGCCTCACGGCAGTGGCAGCCAGACAGCGATGGAAGAAATGGTCATGAAGGGACTTATCATGAATGCCGCAGCAGAAAACTATATTTCCAACGGCATGACCGATGCAGTTGAACAGG
Source organism: uncultured Eubacteriales bacterium (assembly GCA_900321565.1). Classification (GTDB taxonomy): domain Bacteria; phylum Bacillota; class Clostridia; order Christensenellales; family Aristaeellaceae; genus UBA2943. Next base: position 715 of record ONWQ01000243.1, on the reverse strand, counting down.
TGGGCAATTACGATAACGGCCTCAAAGCGATCGGCTACAGCTATCTGTATTATGTCAATACGCTTGTTTCAGACAGCGGAATCAAGGTGCTTTCCGTCAATGGGACAGCCCCAACTCCGGAGAACCTGCAGAACGGGTCGTATCCTTTTACCGTCAACTATTATGCGGTATACCGCAAAGGCGATGCGCAGACAGAGGCATTTGTCAACTGGCTGACGGGCGATGAAGGTCAGCGGGCCGTTGCGCAGGCTGGCTATGTGCCGCTGCGGTAAAAGAAAGGAAAAGAGTTCATCATACTATTCGCGGATCCCGTACGGAGCATACGGGGTCCTTTTTTGGGAGCAGCGATTCATCCGGAAAAAAAGACTGCATGCAGAATCGTCATGATCGGATTCTGCATGCAGTCTTCCTATGCGGAGGGGAAGCGGATCACCGGTCGTACCGGACGCCCCAGACACTTTCGTTGCTGCCCACGGCAGAGAACACGGTGACTTCTGCGCCGGCTTCATCCTGCATCCGGCAGAGGATGCCGCTGTACTCGGTGCCGGAGAGGTTCAGGTGCAGATAAACGGATTGATCGGTGAGCGTCCAGGAGCCGGATGCTGCGCCGCTGACGGAACCATCTTCCTTCAGGGACACAACGAACGGCTCGGCGATTTTGTCATTGATAAACGTGCCCTGATTGATGACATAGTAGGCTCCGGGAACATCGGCG
>ONWQ01000161.1 GCA_900321565.1 uncultured Eubacteriales bacterium | reverse complement strand
TTTGGTTATCAAAGTCGATTTTCCGAGGCCGCAAACCCTTGTAAAATAAGGACTTCTGGCGCTCCGGTTCTTATTCCCACTCAATGCTTGCAGGGGGTTTTGTCGTAACATCCAAAACTACTCTGCTGATATGCGGCACTTCATTGACGAGCCGGTTTGAGACTCTTGCAATAAGATCATATGGAATTCGTGCCCAGTCTGCCGTCATAAAGTCATCTGTTGTCACTGCGCGAAGCGCCACTGTGTAATCATATGTGCGTTCATCCCCCATCACGCCGACACTGTGAACGCCTGTAAGAACAGTGAAGTACTGATTCACTGTATGACCGAATTCTGTTTTTTCGAGTTCTTCCCGGAAGATCGCATCACTTTCCCGTACAATCCTGACCTTTTCAGGCGTTACTTCACCGATCACACGGATTGCAAGCCCCGGTCCCGGAAACGGCTGTCTCCATACAAGTTCATGCGGAAGACCAAGTGTTTCCCCTAATGCCCGTACTTCATCCTTGAACAGCATGCGCAGTGGTTCAATCAACTCTGTAAAGCCCAGTTCCTTGGGCAGTCCGCCTACATTATGATGGCTCTTAATGACTGCCGCATTGGTGCCCTGTCCGCTCTCGATCACATCAGGATAGATGGTACCCTGGGCAAAGTAGTCAAGTTTTCCAAGCTTTTCGGCTTCCGCACGGAACACTTCAATGAAATCCCTGCCGATGATATGTCGTTTTTCTTCGGGTTCACTGACGCCAGCCAGGTCCTGGAAGAAGCGTCCGGATGCTTCCGTACGGACCAGACGAACCGGGAACAGATGGGTGAAGACATGGCATACCTGTTCGCTTTCGTTCTTACGCAAAAGACCATGGTCCACAAAAACGCAGGTGAGCCTGTCCCCGATCGCACGATAGATCAGTGCGGCTGCAACCGATGAATCCACACCGCCGGACAGAGCAAGAAGTACTCTTCCGTCCTTACCCACTTCTTCCCGGATCTGCCGGATGGCGGTATCAGCAAAGGCATCCATGGTCCAGGAGCCACTGCACTGACAGATTTTCATGACAAAGTTCCGGATCAGTGTCTTCCCTTCTTCTGTATGCGTGACCTCTGGATGGAACTGGACACCATAGATTCTTCGCGCTTCATCCGCCATGACAGCGACCGGGCAATTGTCTGTCTGTGCCAGGGTACGGAACCCATCCGGGCACGCACTCACCTGCCATGTATGGCTCATCCAGCACGAAGATGTGTCAGACATGCCTTCAAGAAGCCCATCGGATGCCAGCATCCTCACCTGGACCCTGCCATATTCTCTTTCCCGTGCCCGTTCTACCTTACCGCCCAGCAGAAAAGCCGTCATCTGCATTCCATAGCAGATACCCAGAACAGGAATCCCGAGTGCATACAGAGCCGGATCCACATGCGGTGCGTCCGCATCATGTACGCTGGATGGTCCGCCGGAAAGAATGATCCCGCATGGTTTCTCCTGTGCAATGGTCTGTACGGGCATGGTCCAAGGCACCACTTCCGAATAGACATGGCATTCCCTGACACGCCTTGCAATCAGCTGCGTATACTGTCCGCCAAAATCCAGGATCATGATTTTTTCCATACACATTTCCTTTCTGTTGTCCTGCCCGGATGAGTGTTCTGCTTCCTCTGTCTTTCATATGGAATATGAATGCCCACAGCCTGAGGTTTCGTCTTACTGTTCTGCGCTCCTGCTCAGCGAGGATGCAGACGGAAAACCATAGGCGGACTCTGCAGACAGTACTGCCCTGAGTATTGCCTCACTGACAACTTCTGCCGCCAGCGTGCCTACAAGATCCAGATCAGCTTCCACGGCGCCTGCAGAGACTGCATAGATGCTGTCCCCGTCCGCTGTGGTATGCACAGGCTGAATGGAGCGGGCGTATCCGTCATGTGCCATGCCTGCAATCTTGCACAGCTGGTCTTTACGGAACTCCGCATTGGTTATGACGATTGCCAGAGTAGTATTCTCCACAAACCGGTTTTCGATTCTCTTTACACTGGACTTCATGGCCTCTGCTGTACTGCGCAGCCCGGAACGGTCATCCGACAGGAGGCCTGCAACCTGCTTTCCGGTTTTCCAGTCAAAGACATCCCCGAGGGCATTCACTGCCACCAGGGCACCGATGCGGAGCTCTCCCAGTTTTACAGCATAGCTGCCGATCCCGCTCTTCATGCAGGTTGCCATGCCATGGATCTTGCCCACGGTCGCGCCACAGCCGGCACCATAGTTGCCATCCCGGTAGTTCGGGTTTTCCATCGCCTGTCTGGCTGCCTGGTACCCCATTTCCGCATCCGGCCTTGTGAATGCATCCCCGACCGTAAGGTCAAACAAATCTGACTGCGCAACCAGCGGTACTTTCGTGACCCCCACATCCAGACCAATCTGTCTTTCTTCCAGGTAGCGCATGACACCATTGGCTGCCCCGAGTCCGAAAGCGCTCCCGCCACCCAGAACAATAGCATGAATGAACTGCGCTGCCATGAGCGGATTGAGCAGCTGGGATTCTCTGGATGCCGGGCCACCGCCACGCACATCGAGACCTGCACGCATGCCCTGTGGACAGACGAGTACTGTGCAGCCCGTGCCCGCCAGGCGGTTTTCAACCTGTCCGATCTGCACCGGCGCCACAGACTGAATCGGGATTTCCATCCTTGTTCCCCTGCCTTTCCACTGCTGTGCCGTCTGGTCCGGGCATCAGCATCACCGGACACTATAGCATCCGCACCCTGATTGCGCAATGTCCATGATTGTTTCTTTTTTGCACGGAAATACACACCGGCGGATTGCAAAACGATGGCTTGAAGTCTACAATGGATTTATCCATATGCAACCATACAGCTTTCGGGCAATATATCAAAAGTCTAAACAACTCAAAGGAGGAATCTTCATGAAGCGTACCATTCCATGGCTGCTCGCAGTATGCATGCTGCTGATGTTCCCGCTGAACAGTCTCGCATCCAATGCACTGCCCCCTGACTGGGTCTCTGCCTATGAACCGGTACTTACGCGGTATCTTCTGGGACTTCGGGGCAATGAAGAGATTCTGGAAGCGGATGACTCAGTATGGACATGCCACCAGTGCAGCCTCAATGCCGGCCTCGATCCCCTCGAATATATCGGGTACGGGTTTGCTGACCTGAATGGAGATCAGGTGCCTGAGCTCTTCATTGGTGAAACCGGGGATACCCTGCAGGAAGCCGGCATGCTCTTTGAGATCTTTACCGTCCAGGAAGACAAGGCTGTGTCTGTCCGGCGCGGCTGGGAGCGCAACCGCCTTTATCTGACGCGCGATTCTGAGACCGGGGACCTGGGATTTTATTCAGAAGGCTCTTCCGGTGCCACCAATTCAGTGTACGGGCACGCCCTGGCATCTCTTTCAGACGTGTTCTGGGCCGATGAAGTGACTCTGGATGCCAATATACCGGATGGACAGAATGACTTTCTCTGGACACTGAACGGACAGAGTATCAGCGCAGCAGAGGCAGAAGCCCTTCTCGCAGGCTGGGAGAGTCAGGTCATCACACTCTCACTGGCCCCGTTTTCAGCACTGAT